>DASQPR010000265.1:0-3196 GCA_035643815.1 Micromonosporaceae bacterium
ATGTCGTCAAACCGTTCAAGCCCAAGGAACTGATCGCCCGGATGCGAGCGCGCCTGCGCCGCGGCGAGGATGCCGCGCCTGAGCTCTTGACCATCGGTCCGTACGGCACCCAGCTCACCATCGACGTGCCGGCGCACCTGGTGTCCCGCAACGGCGACGAGGTAAAGCTGACCCCGCTCGAATTCGATCTGTTGGTCGCGCTGGCCCGCAAGCCGCGCCAGGTATTCACCCGGGAAGTGCTGCTGGAGCAGGTCTGGGGATACCGGCACGCCGCCGACACGCGCCTCGTCAACGTCCACGTCCAACGTCTCCGTGCCAAGATCGAGGCAGACCCGGAGCGGCCGGAGATCATCTTGACGGTTCGTGGGGTCGGGTATAAGGCCGGCACGAGCTAGGCTCGCGGGCAGCGATGCCGGACGTAGGGGTGCCACCGCCGTTGATCAGGCCGCGCGATAGTGCCTCGACCGGCCTTCGTCGCGGCCCGATGCGGCGCGTCGTCCGCCGGCTGCAGGCGCTCGCTGTCGCCTTCCGCGGCCGCTGGCGGCGATCCTTACAGCTGCGCATGGTCACCTACACGGTGGTGGCGTCGTCGATCCTAGTGGCGCTGTTCGGTGTGCTCGTGGTGACGCGGACTACGCAAGGTCTTCTTCATGCCCAGTTGGTGTCGGCCAAGGAGCAGATCCGAAACGGCCACAACACCGCCAAGACCTCTCTCGACCAGCTCGGCCAGCACGACGAATCGACGGCCCTGTTGACGATGTCGACCATCGTCAACACGCTCTCGCAGGGCGACGCCGGCGGACCGGTGCCGGTCGTCCTTCTCTTCCCACCGAGCACGAGCGGGGTCCCGGTGGCGAGATCGTCGACCCTGCCGCCCAGCGTGCTGATCCAGCCCGTGCAAGGCGTCACGCCGCTAGTAACGTCGAATCATCAAGCTCATCAATACGTGACGTGCCAGGTCGACAAGACGGGCAGCCAACCGTGCCTCGCCATCGGTCTGCCGGTGAAGAGTTCGCGGGCCGGCGTTTTCCAGCTCTACTACCTCTTCCCGCTGGACGCCGAACAGACGGCGGTCAGCGTGACCCGCAATACGGTGATCATCATCGGCGTGGCTCTGGTCGTCATGCTTGCGCTGATGGCGTGGCTGGTCACGCAGATGGTCGTCCGGCCGGTGCGGCTGGCCGCCCGGACCGCGCAACGGCTGTCGGCGGGACTGCTCGACCAACGCATGGAGGTGCACGGCGAGGACGACCTGGCCCTGCTCGGCGCGGCCTTCAACCAGATGGCGGTGAATCTGCAGCGCCAGATCGTACGGCTGGAAGACATGTCCCGGTTGCAACGCCGGTTCACCTCTGACGTCTCGCACGAGTTGCGTACGCCGCTGACGACCGTGCGAATGGCGGCCGACCTGCTCTACGGCAGCCGCGAAGAGCTGGACCCGGTGATGGCTCGCAGCGCCGAACTGCTGCACGCGGAGCTCGACCGGTTCGACGAGCTCATGACCGACCTGCTGGAGATCAGTCGCTTCGACGCGGGCTTCGCGGTGCTCGATGCGGAGCCGACCGATCTGGTGCCGGCGGTCCACCGGGTCGCTCGAGGTCTGTCGGCCGTGGCCGACAGCGTCGGCGTGCGGATCGAGGTGCACGTTCCCGAGACGCCGGTGATCGCCGAGGTGGATCCGCGCCGCGCCGAACGTGTGCTCCGCAACTTGGTCGGAAACGCGATCGAGCACGGCGAGGGCCAACCGGTGGTGGTGACGCTCGCCGTCGATGACCGGGCCGTCGCCGTCACCGTGCGGGACCACGGCATCGGCCTGAAGCCGGGTGAGGAAAAGCTCGTCTTCAACCGATTCTGGCGGGCCGATCCGTCGCGTGCGCGGCAGACGGGCGGGACGGGCCTCGGCCTGTCGATCAGTCTCGAGGACGCGCGATTGCACGGTGGCTGGCTCGAAGCGTGGGGCGCGCCGGGACAGGGTGCGCAGTTCCGCCTGACATTGCCGGTCCGCGCCGGCTCCAAGCTCACCAGCGCGCCGCTGCCGCTCGTGCCGGCCGATGCCGACGTCGTCCCCACGGGCCATCCACACACCATCGTCGGTGACGACCAGACGAGCGGCAGGTACGAGCTCACGGCGACCGATGACGCGAGCTACGGGGACGTCGCTGGCGTCGTCGCCGAGGGCGCCATCGAGGCCGGCACGGCCATCGACGACGACGTCACCATCTACGCAATCGAGAAGTCGGGGTATCCGGGCTCGGTGCCCGACGGCCAACGCCCACTCGACGACGATCGTCCGGCCCCGGCCGGCGCGACCGACCGCTCCGGACCACCGCGGCGGACGCATGAGTAGGCCAGGAGTCGCCGCCGGTGCCACACGGCGCCACCGCCGCCGGCGTACCCGATGGGCCGTCGCGATGAGCACGGTGATCGCGCTGGCGCTGGCGGCGTGTGGCGTCCCGACGTCCGGGCCGCCAGTCTCGGACGGTCCGCCACCGGCCGGCGGCGGCTCCGCTAACGGCGGCCTACCGCCGCCCCCGGGACCGAACGCGGAAACCAGTACCGCTGACGCCTTCGTCAGCGACTACCTACAGGCGGCGGCCGGCGCAACGAATCTGGACGGACAGGCCGCGGCGGCCCGTGCGTATATGACCGCTGGTTCCGCCAGCGCGTGGCGCAAGCCGAGCGCGCCCGGCCAAGTCAACGTGCTCCGCCAGCTCAGTGGCTGGTCCGACACGACCACGACGGCAAGGGACGGTTCCACCGTCATCAACGTGACCGGGACGTTTGAGATCGTTGGCGAGTTCGTTGTGGCCACCGGAGAGTTGGGGCCGCCGCCGGCCGCGAACCGACGCACCCTCACATTCTCGGTCCTCGACAGCGATTCCAGGTCGGGCCGCTTCCGGCTCACCGACCCTGTGCCGCCCGAGTTGTACATGTCGGAGCAGGCTTTACAGCGATGGTTCGCACCCCATCCGATCTACTTCTGGGATCCGAGCCATGAGGCCTTGATCCCCGATATCCGCTATGTGCCATCGGTGCTCTCCTTGATCGCGCAGGCCACCCAGATTGTGAACTGGACGCTCGGCACTCCGTCCGACTGGATCAGTTCGGCGACAGCACAGACCGTCAGCGCGAGCCTCGTCGACCCGACGTCGATCTCCGTGACCAATGACGGGACGTACGTGATAAACCTCGGCAC
>DASQPR010000266.1:0-3462 GCA_035643815.1 Micromonosporaceae bacterium
CAACCCGGGCTCGACTGCCCCTTCGGCCGGCGCGATCTCGACCGCGGCCAGCGATTCGGCCGACGGTTCGGTAGCGGCGTCGGGAAGATCACCGGCCGTCGGATCGGTATCAATAGCGATGATCGGCGAACCGACCTCCACCGTGGTGCCGGCATCGTAGAAGATCTTGGTGACCTTTCCGGCCCACTTCGCCGGAATCTCGACGGCCGCCTTGGCCGTCTCTACCTCGACGATCGGCTGGTTCTGCGTGATCGTGTCGCCGACATCGACCAGCCATTGCAAGATCTCGCCCTCGGTGAGTCCCTCGCCGAGGTCGGGCAGATTGAATTCCTTGACTCTGGACACGTGTCGGACCTCCTAGAACCCGAACGAGCGGTCGACGGCGTCGAGCACTCGATCGAGGTCGGGCAGGAAGTCTTCCTCCACGCGGGAGGCCGGGTAGGGAGTGTCGAAACCGGTCACTCGCAGCACCGGCGCCTCGAGCGAGTAGAAGCACTTCTCGGTGACCCGGGCCGCGATCTCGGCACCGACACCGATGTTGCTCGGCGCTTCGTGTACGACGATCAGCCGGCCCGTCTTGCGTACCGAGTCGTAGACCGGCCGCATGTCCAGCGGGGAAATCGAGCGGAGGTCGATGACCTCCAGAGACCGGCCGTCCTCCTCGGCCGCCGTCGCCGCATCGATCGCCACGCGGACCATCGGCCCGTACGCCACGACTGTCGCGTCGCCGCCCGCGCGCAGCACCTTCGCGTCGTGCAGCGGGATCTGGTCGGCCAGCGACGCTGAGGTGTCGACGTCGCCCTTCTCCCAGTAGCGGCGCTTCGGTTCCAGGAAGACGATCGGGTCGTCCGACGCGATGGCCTGCTGGATCATCCAGTGCGCGTCATTCGGATTCGAGCACGAGACGACCTTGAGACCGGCCGTGTGCGCGAAATACGCCTCCGGCGACTCGGAGTGGTGCTCGACCGCGCCGATGCCGCCGCCGAACGGGATGCGGATCACCATCGGGATCCGGACCTTGCCCTGCGACCGGTAGTGCATCTTGGCGACCTGGCAGACGATCTGGTCGTACGCCGGGTAGACGAAGCCGTCGAACTGGATCTCACAGACCGGGCGGTAGCCGCGGATCGCGAGCCCGACCGCCGTACCGACGATGCCGGCCTCGGCCAGCGGGGTGTCGATCACGCGGTCCTCGCCGAAGTCCTTCTGCAAGCCGTCGGTAATGCGGAAGACGCCGCCGAGCTTGCCGATGTCCTCGCCCATCAGGACGACCTTGGGGTCGGCCTCCATGGCCTTGCGCAAGCCGGTGTTGAGTGCCTTGCCGATGGTGAGCGTCTCGGTGGCCATCAGTGCGCCTCCCCAGCAAACGAATCCAGATAGCGAGAGAACTCGTCGCGCTGCTCATCCAGCAGCGGCGATCCGTTCGGGTAGACATGATCGAACATCTGCGTCGGCTTGGGATCCGGCAGGCTCAGCACCCGCTCACGCAGGTGGGTGGCCTGCTGGGTGGCGTCGGCGTCGACCTCGTCGAAGTATGTTTCGTCGGCGATGCGATGGTTGGCTAGGAACGTCCGGACCCGCTTGATCGGGTCCCGGGCCTGCCACGATTCGAGTTCCCCGGCGATGCGGTAGCGCGTCGGGTCGTCCGAGGTCGTGTGGGCGCCCATCCGGTATGTGTAGGCCTCGATGAGCGTCGGTCCGTTGCCGTGCCGAGCGTTGTCCAGCGCCGCCCGGGTGACCGCGTACGTGGCGAGAACGTCGTTGCCATCCACGCGTACGCCGGGAAAGCCGAAGCCGGCGGCCCGGTGATAGAGCGGCACGCGTGTCTGGCGCTCGAGCGGCTCGGAGATCGCGTACTGGTTGTTCTGGCAGAAGAAGACAAGCGGTGCGTTGAAGACGCCGGCCCAAACGAACGCCTCGTTCACGTCGCCCTGCGAGGTGGCACCGTCGCCGAAGTAGGCGATCACCGCCTCGCCATCGTCGCTGCCAACCTTGCCGTCCATGTTGATGCCCATGGCATAGCCGGTCGCGTGTAGCGTCTGCGCGCCGATGACGATCGTGTACATGTTGAACTTGAATTCGTTCGGGTCCCAACCGCCCTGGTCGACGCCCCGGAACAGGCCGAGCGGCATGATCGGGTCGATGCCGCGGCAGTAGAGCACGCCATGCTCGCGGTACGTGGGGAACGCCATGTCCTGCGTACGCAATGCGCGGCCGGAGCCGACCTGAGCGGCCTCCTGACCGAGCAGGCTGGCCCAGATGCCGAGTTCGCCCTGGCGCTGCAGCGCGGTGGATTCGGCGTCCAGTCGGCGTACGACGACGAGATCGCGATACAGACCGCGGTATTCCTCGTCGGTGAAGTCGACCGAATAGTCGGGGTGTTCGACACGTTCCCCATCGGGGGTGAGCAGCTGCACGAACTCCGGTTCGGCGCCGGCGAGATCGCCGTCGTCCCGGGTTCGGGCTTCGTTGCCCTCTGCCATGGTCTCTCCCTGTCGTATGCCTCGGCAGCGGGGTGACCCTGCCGGGGCGCGGCGTTGTGCGGACCGCGCTCGCCCGGTCGGGCGCTCGTGCGCGGAGGAGTCGGGCGTCGCGACCTGCGACGCCGTATCCGGGGAGCGGTGGCATCGGGGCTGCCCAACCGCAGGGTAAGCGGCGCAGCGGCCCCGTCGCCGCCGGCTCAAGCATCTCAGAACTAGGCCCGGCAGCCACAGTCCGGTCCGGTTATTTCTGCCCGGGCGCCCGCCGATTGAATCCTGCATGATCCGTTTCGGCGGACGATTACCGTCGCGATTTCGCCTCTATCGTCCATTCCAGTGGATCATCGCTGTCGGGCTACGGATCGACGGTCGGCTTGGTCGGGCAACCGTGCTGGTGTTGCCATGCCGTGATCTCGGCGACCGGCGATTTGTCGCCACCCTTGCGCCACGAGTCGAGATAGCGCCACGGCCAGATCACGCCGCGCTGATTCCACCAGTCACCGGTGCCAGCGCAGACGGGCGACAAGCCGAAATGCAGATGGCAAGCGCTCGCGTCGCCGGTCTCGCCGACCTTGCCCAGCGGTTGACCGGCCCGCACTCGTACCCCGGCCTTGATGTTGGTGTTGATCGCTTCGAAATGCGATCCGTAATAACGAACGCCGTCGTCGCCCCGGATCGAGACCGACAAACCGCCGCGCGTCGCGCCCGCGTCGACCGAGCGCTTCCATTTGTCGACGCGCGTTGTCTCCAGGATGACGCCGCTGGTCGCAGCGACCACCTGCGAACCGCACGGCGCGAGGATGTCGGTGGCCGGGTAATCGTGATGGACGTGGCCGTAGTTGTAGTGGCCGATGACCGGGAAAACAAAGACACCCGGCGTGCCGGCGACTGGGCTGTGCGAGGGCGCCGGAGGGCGGGACGGCGCCGGGGCCGCGCGGTTGGCGTTCGGCGTGTCGACCGGCGTGGGCGAGCTTGGCGAGGA
>DASQPR010000267.1:0-3621 GCA_035643815.1 Micromonosporaceae bacterium
GCAGGAACACGGTGCGGCGGCCGTACTGATCGCTCAGCCGTCCGGCCAACGGCAGCACCAGAACGCGACCGAGTGCGTACACGGTGATCGTCCACGACGCCCAGTTGATCTGCGTGTGCAGGTCGTGTTGCAGGGCTGGCAGCGCGGTGGCAACGATGGTCTGGTCGATCGATGCCATGAGCATCGCCACCGAGACAATCGTGAAGATCACCCGCCGGTGCGGGCTCGGTTCGAGCGCGACGGAGGTTTTGGCGGTGGTGCCGGCGCCCACAGCGGTCGCGACCGCGCGCTCGTGGCCGTTCTCCGATTGCCTGGTCGTCGAACGATCGAGTGCCACATGCAGCAGATTACACTGCTTGCCGGCAAGCAACTACTATGCCGAGATGCACGACGCCTATCGTGGCGATGAAGAACGAGACCGAAGGCGGTGAGCGTGTGGACGCGGATACGGTGACGCGACTGCGCCGGGTCGTGGGCAAGCTCGCCCGCCAGCTGAACGCATCGGCGACCGGCGAGGGCCTCACCCCGACTCAGGCATCGGTGCTGGGCCTAGTCGCATCGCGGGGGCCGATCACCATTGCCGCTCTGGCCGATCTCGAGCAGCTCAATCCCACGATGCTGTCCCGGGTGATCGGTCGTCTCGATGCGGCCGGACTCATCCGGCGGGTACCCGACCCGACCGACCTGCGCACAGCGTCGTTGGAAGCCACGGCCGAAGGGACGCGGGTGGCCGACCGCCTGCGGGAGCGCCGTACGGCAATCGTGTCGGAGTGCACCGAGCGGCTCTCGCCGACCGAGGCCGAGGCGCTGACCCAGGCGCTGCCGGCGCTGGAGGCGCTCACCAAGCAACTGGCCTCGCGGCTCACGCCGACCGGCTCCGGCGCGACCGGCTAGCGCCGAAAATCACTGGTCGGTGCCCGGGTCCTGGCGCCTATGCTTCCACCGTCATGGGTAGCGAGGAGACGTCGGCCGCGCCAGCGGCGGCAACGAATCGATTGGCCTCGGCGGATATCGCGCGCCTCATCGCCCGACTGCCCGAGTTGACGCTGCGCGATCGTGGGCGCATCGGCCGCCGCATCGAAGGCATCCAGCGCGGGCGCCGCCCCGCCAAGCCCGGCACCATCGAGTCGATCACGGCCGCCATCGAGTCCGCGGTCGCTCGTCGAGCGACTCGTGCGGCTGGCGTACCGGCCATCACGTACCCACCGGAACTGCCGATCTCGCAGCGCAAGGACGACATCGCCGCCGCGATCCGCGACCACCAGGTGGTGATCGTGGCCGGCGAGACCGGATCGGGCAAGACCACCCAGCTGCCGAAGATCTGCCTCGAACTCGGTCGCGGCGTCGACGGCCTGATCGGCCACACGCAGCCACGACGGATCGCCGCCCGTACGGTAGCCGACCGCATCGCCGAGGAAGTGGGCACGGAACTCGGCACGACAGTTGGTTACAAGGTGCGCTTCAGCGACCAGGTGTCGGCCGACACGCTGGTCAAAGTAATGACCGACGGCATCCTGCTGGCCGAGCTGCAAAATGACCGGTCACTTGAGCAGTACGACACGATCATCGTGGACGAGGCACACGAACGAAGCCTGAACATCGACTTCATCCTCGGCATTCTCAAGCAACTCCTCCCCCGCCGACCGGATCTGAAGCTCATCATCACGAGCGCCACGATTGATCCGGAACGGTTCTCGCGACACTTCGGCGACGCGCCGATCATCGAGGTGTCCGGCCGGACGTACCCGGTAGAGGTGCGTTACCAACCGTTGCTGCCGGAGCCGCCCGAGGCCGATGACCTCGACGACGCGCCGGCGCGGCCCGCGACGCGCGCTACCACTTCGCCGTCGACGCGCAAGCGCGGCGCCAGCGCGCCCGCGGCCGCGGCCGACGACGCCGAACCACGCGATCAGATCCAGGCGATTTGCGAAGCCGCGATCGAGCTGCAGGCCGAGGGGCCGGGCGACATCCTGGTGTTCCTGTCCGGTGAGCGCGAGATCCGCGATACAGCCGAGGCGTTGACCGCGCTTGACCTGCGGCACACTGAGATCCTGCCGCTGTACGCGCGGCTGTCGGTGGCCGAACAACACCGGGTGTTCGCCGGCCACACCGGCCGCCGGATCGTGCTGGCCACCAACGTCGCCGAGACCAGCCTCACCGTTCCCGGCATCAAGTACGTGATCGACCCGGGTACGGCCCGGATATCGCGCTACAGCCAGCGGCTCAAGGTCCAGCGGTTGCCCATCGAGCCGATTTCGCAGGCGTCGGCCAACCAACGCAAGGGTCGGTGCGGCCGGACGTCCGACGGCATCTGCATCCGGCTCTACTCGGAGAGTGATTTCGACGGCCGGCCCGAATTCACCGGCCCGGAGATCCTGCGTACGAACCTCGCCGGCGTGATCCTGCAGATGACGGCGTACGGTCTCGGCGACATCGCGACATTCCCGTTCATTGACTCGCCGGATCGGCGCAACATCGCCGACGGCGTCTCGTTGCTGCACGAGCTGGGCGCTTTCAGCGACGGCGGATCCGGCGCGGCGGCGAACCGGTTGACCGACCTCGGTCGGCGGATCGCCGCGCTGCCGGTCGACCCGCGCCTGGCCCGGATGGTGATCGAGGCCGATCGCAACGGCGTCGTACGCGAAGTCATGGTGATCGCGGCCGCACTGTCCATCGTGGACCCACGCGAGCGGCCGACAGACAAGCAACAGGCCGCATCCGAAAAACACGCCCGCTTCGCCACGCCCGAGTCCGACTTCCTGGCCTACCTGAACCTGTGGACGTACCTGCGCGAGCAGCAACGTACGTTGTCCGGCAACCAGTTCCGCAAGCTGTGCCGGGCCGACTTCCTGAACTACCTGCGGGTGCGCGAGTGGCAGGACATCTACGGTCAGTTGCGCCAGACAGTCACGGCGCTTGGCATCACCGTGCCCGGCGACCACACGTCACCGGCCGAGCCGGACACGGTGAAGATCCATCAGTCGTTGCTTGCCGGGCTGCTGTCACACATCGGGCTCAAGGACCTCACCGGCTTCCGCCCGGCCGACAACCGAGCCCGCAACGCCGAGCCGACCGGTCGCGATCGCCGGAACTACGACTATCTCGGCGCCCGTGGCGCCCATTTCGCCATCGCGCCGGGCTCGGGCCTGTTCCGATCGCAGCCGCGCTGGATTTTCGCGGCCGAACTCGTCGAGACGTCCCGGTTGTGGGGTCGGGTGGTCGCCAAGATCGAGCCCGAGTGGGCCGAAGCGCTGGCCGGCCACCTCGTCCGGCGCACGTACAGCGAGCCGCACTGGGAACGCAAGCAGGCAGCGGTCATCGCGTCGGAGAAAGTGCTGCTCTACGGCGTCCCGCTGGTCGCGGCGCGGCGGGTGAACTACGGCCGGATCGATCCGCCGCTCTGCCGTGAGTTGTTCATCCGCAACGCCCTCGTCGAGGGCGACTGGGAGACCCACCACGCGTTCTTCCGCGAAAATCAGGAGCTTCGCGACGAGGTCGAGGAGCTGGAGCACCGGGCACGGCGGCGCGACATTCTGGTGAGCGACGACGATCTCTACGCGTTCTACGACGCGCGCGTTCCGGCCGACATCGTGTCCGGCCGGCACTTCGACGCCTGGTGGG
>DASQPR010000268.1:0-2806 GCA_035643815.1 Micromonosporaceae bacterium
ACGATCTTGGTCGTGAGATCGTCGAGCCGATACGAGTCGCCGTCCCGGCACACGACGCTGGTACGGGTGGGGAGGATGTTGACTGTTAGCGCCCGCCGGAGCCCGATCACGCGCTCCAAGGCGGCCGGTCAGCCGAACGTCTGCGCGCTCGCGTGGTCGACAGCGACGAGGAACGCCACGCGATCTTCGCGGAGCGGGTAGCGCGCACCGATGTACTTGGCGGAGATCCGGTCGATGGTCTGCCAGCCTTCGTCGCCATCCACCCGGCGGTCCACGCGTCCGCGGATCGTTGCCATCCGCGTCGGGCGATCGGCATCCACGATGGAGATCGCGATCCGCGGATCGCGGTCGAGATTGCGGCCCTTCTGTGATCTGGGTGAGGTCAAAAAGGCGAGTTGCCCATTCTCAACCGCGAGCCACACGGGCACGCTGTGCGGCGCACTGTTCGGCATCAATGTGGCGACGTGCGCGATGTTGCGGCCGTCGGCCAGAGTACGTACCTCGTCGGGCAGTTTTGGTCATCGTGGCTGTGTCCTCGGCAATCGGGTCGTTGTCTACGTCGGAACGACGGCCTAGCCAGCCGCGGCTGACACGACGGCCCAGGCCACCTCGGGATGGCAGATGTCGCAGTGCGCACCGATGAACGGCGACTGGTTCTGGGCGATGACCTTGTTGGCGTCGAGCAGGTAGATCCCGCTCGGCACGAATCCGTACGCGGAGCCCGGCGGCTTCAACTCGATCTTATTGGCGGCCGGCGACTGCTGGAAGCCATCGTGGCCCATGCCGCCCCACTCGTAGGTCAGGTCCGCCATTGCCTCCGCGTTCTGGTGGGCCAGCATGCTGGCGGCCGGATACCACCAACCCACCGCCCGATCTGCCGCGCTGAAGGTCGACAGGAGCGGCCCATCGACGCGATCCACCACGCCCGACAGCGCGCCGGCCGCGACGGCCTTGCATGGGGTTGGACGCGCGAAGGCGAAGTGCGAGAACGCGCCTTGGATCAGGGTGAGGCTCTTGACCGGGCTGGCGTTGCCGGTGGCTGTGGCGGGCAGGCCGGTGAGGGCATAGGACACCAGCCGCGCGCCGAAGCTGTGTCCCATGAGGTGTACGCGCAGGCCGGGCGCGGCGGAGGCGAGCCGGAAGAGCATCGGGCCAAGGCCGTGGCGTCCGACAACGCCGGCTCGATTCTTCATCTCGTAGTACGACATGCTGCGCAGAACTTCGCGTCCCCCGGACCAGAGGGTCTTGAACGGGTTCGGCAGTCCCTGAGCGTCGCCGACCGGAGTCTTGGCCATCGCGGCGGCATGTCCAAACACCGCGCCGGTCTCGCCGGTGATGGCGGCCGCCGGTCCGGCGTCCTCGGGCGCGAGCGCGGGCGTGGTGACAAGCCCGGACGCAAGCTGATGGAACTGCTGGAGGCTGGCCGGATCGGCCGGCTGCTTGTCGAGCAGCGTGCCGAGCGTCGTGAGGTCGTCCTCATGGCCCGGGAACGCGGGCGCGAGCGCGGTCGCCAGCTGCGCGCCCGATGATGGCGCCGCCTGGGCATGCGTCGGGTCGTCGTCGGGAAACAGCAGCGAGGGCCAGATGATCCCGACCGCGGCACTCGTAGACGCCTTGTCGCCGAGCATCGGGGACAGGAGCGAGAACATGGAGTTGTAGAGCGACCGAGCGCTGCCCACACTGCTGTTCCAACCGTGCGACAGGATGAACAGGTCGGTGACCCCACCGGCGGCGACCGCGGCGGGTAGCTCGCCGTCCGACGTCAGCGTCCCGTCTGCGGCGAATTCGACTTCGAAGTAGTTGAGTCCGGCGATGTCAGCCATGGTGACCTCTCGATCTAGACGTTAGACAGCACTCGCATGAGGTCGAGCAGGCCGGCACCCTGGAAGAACTCGTGTCGCCCCAGCGAGGTGGCGTTTTCGCAGAACATCCGCTTGACCTCGTCGGGCTGACCGATGAACTCCGACCGTACGGACAGGAACGCGGCAATCGCCCCGGACACGTGCGGAGCGGCCATCGATGTGCCGCTGTCCTCGATGTACGTTGCCGCCTCGGGCGTTCCGACCAGCGGCTTGACACCGTCGCGCATGGCGCCCGTCGCCGCCGACGTGATGCGTTCGCCCGGCGCGACGAGGTCCGGTTTCAGCCGCCCGTCGAGTGTTGGTCCCTTCGAGGATGTGTAACTGATGCCGTACATGTGCGGGGCGAAGCGATGGGTCGATCCGACAGTGATCGCTTCCGCCGCGTTGCCCGGGTCGGTGATGGTCGACAACTGTCCGCTGACGTCGCTGCTGCCGCCGGTCAAGGTCCCGGCCGCACCGCTGTTGCCGGCCGAGACGACGACAACCACGCCGTTGCGGACGAGATCGTTGACCGCGCCGCACAATGGAGATTGGCCGGCGGCGTACTCGTCGGGATACCAGTCGCATCCGAGCGACAGGTTGACGCCGTGGATCTGCAGCCGTCCGTCATTGTTTATTTGCTTGACGTAGTCGAGCGCCGAGATCACCGCGCTCGAGCTCGTCTCGCCGTCAGCGTCGAGCACCTTGAGGCTGACGATCCGCGTCCTCGGTGCAATGCCGGTCAAGGTATGGCCGGGATGCAGCGTACGGGCAACCCAGGCGGGCAGATCGTCGGTCGTCGGCTGGTTTGTCGCGATCAATACCTCGGCCGGTGCGGGCGGCATCGCACCCGCGATGATGCCCGCGACGTGTGTTCCGTGCCCAAGGTCGTCTTGCAGAGCGAGCGCGGGATCGTCGCTCTGGATGCCATCGGGGGCCATCAGGTATGTGAAATCGCGGTGCAG
>DASQPR010000269.1:0-4448 GCA_035643815.1 Micromonosporaceae bacterium
TGCACGAGGGTCGCCATCACGACACCATGCGATTCTTCGAGCGCAACCAGACGGCGCTGCGCGACCATCCGTCGAGCGAACGGATGCGCGAGTTGATGATGTCGTTGATCGCACTGCTCAGCGACGACGACGCGGCCCTGGCCGAGCGGCTCAAGCGCGCAATGGCGATCTTCGCCGTCCATGCGACGTGGTTCATCCTCCGCGACGACGATGTCAGCGACGAGGACCGCCAGGCCGCGGGCCTGACCGTTGCCCTCGAGCTCGTCAGCTAAGCGCGGAGGCGGCGGGCCTGGCCGTCGCCCTCGAGCTCGTCAGCTGAGCACGGATACCGTCGGTCCAGAACGGAAAGTGTCAGCTGGCCGCGGGGGCCGCAACTCAGCACGGGAGCCGTCAGTCCAGCACGGAGACTCTCAGCTGAGCGGAAGCCGTCAGCTCAGCGCGGAACCCATTGGCTGTGCGGGAAGCGACAGCCGTAGCGCGAGCAGCTTGATGTCCGGTTCGGGAGTCCAATCGCGGTCCGGAACGCGTACGAAGCCGAACCGCTCGTACATCCCGATCGCGCGATCGTTCTTGTCACGCGTACAGATCGCCACGCCCGTGCATTGTTCCGCGCTCGCTCGTTCGAGGCAGGCGCGTACGAGGGCCGAGCCGACGCCCCGACCTTGCGCGCCCGGCGCGACCGCGAGCATCCGGAACTCGCCCTCGCCCGCCCGTGCGATCTCGGCCCACGGCCGGCCCGCCAACACGAACGTGACGCAGCCCAGCAGTTCGCCGGTGTCTGGGTCGTCGGCCACGATGACCTCGGTGACCGGAGCGCGCGCGGCCACGTCGGCGAGCACCCGGCCATAGCCTCCAGCGCCGTCGAGCTGTCCGTCCGCGCGATAGGCCTCGTAGCAAATACTGCCGGCGACCGCGTAGTCCGCTTCGGTCGCCGGCCTCGTCCGTACCGTCATATCTGATTTAAGACCTTGACCCTCAATCGACCACAGCGATCAGGTCGCCCTCCTGGACGACGTCGCCTTCGTTGACCGCGATCTGCTTGACCACACCGTCCGACTCGGCGATGACCGGGATCTCCATCTTCATCGATTCGAGGATCACCAGCGTGTCGCCCTCTTCGACCGCGTCACCGGCCTTCGCGACGACCTTCCACACATTCGCCACCATCTCGGCGTGAATCTCGTCGGCCATCATCTGCCCCTCTCGTCACTTTGGCAGCTCGCGAGAGGTATCCAATCATGGAACTGTCGCGCGGTGCTGGCCAATCGTTTCGCCGGTCTTGCGGGCCGACCGTCCGCCCGGTGTGACCAGGCAATGGCCGGCTACGATCGACTGTCGCAACCACCCCACAGGCCGGAGGCCGAGATGGCGAAGAAGTCGCGCAAGAAGAAGGCCCGCCGCAAGAACGCCGCCAACCACGGCAAGCGCCCCAACTCCTGATACCCCAGATCCAGAGATAGGTACGGCCCGGACCAGCGCCATCGCGCTGCCGGGCCGTCCTTGTGTCGTTCTCCGTCCACCATGGCGCCCCGCGCGTTGGCCAGGGTCGCCATCGATCGACGGCCGACCGCAGCGAGAACTAACGCTGGCGCTCGACCTGCACGGTCAGCTCGGTGATCTTCGCGCGAAGTCGCTCGCGCAACGCTTCCGGTGCCTTCTCGCCGCCGCAGCACCGAGACACCAGCGCCTTCACTTCCTGCTCGATCCCGAACTCCCGTAGGCACGGCGAGCATTCGTCGAGGTGCGTACGGATGAGGTCGCGCCGCTGCTCGTCACATTCGAGATCGAGGTAGAGGTATACCTCGTCGAGGACTTCACCGCAGTCGGACTTGTGGGAGTTCTCGCTGCCCACGGTCATACCTCCTGGCCGGCCGGTGCGGCCGGGGTTTCGACGTCATCGTCTACTGCTGTGCCGTTGCGGTTGAAGCCACGCCGACCGGCGTAATCCTCCAAGCTGCGACGCAGGTTACGGCGGCCACGGTGCAGCCGCGACATCACGGTGCCAATCGGCGTATTCATGATGTCGGCAATTTCCTTGTACGAGAAGCCCTCGACGTCGGCCAGGTAGACCGCAAGACGGAACTCCTCGGGAAGCGCTTGCAACGCGTCCTTCACGTCCGAGTCGGCGAGCTTGTCGAGCGCCTCGACCTCGGCCGACTTGAGGCCGGTCGAAGCGTGTGAGGACGCCTCGGCAAGCTGCCAGTCGGTGATCTCGTCGGTCGGTGCCTGGATCGGCTGACGCTGACGCTTCCGGTACGAGTTGATGTACGTGTTCGTCAAGATCCGGTAGAGCCAAGCCTTGAGATTCGTGCCCGGCTCGAACTGATGGAACGCCGCAAACGCCTTGAGGAACGTCTCCTGGACAAGATCCTCGGCGTCGGCCGGGTTGCGGGTCATGCGGAGCGCGGCGCCGTAGAGCTGATCCACGAACGGCATTGCATCGCGCTCGAACTGCTCCCGCTGCTGGGCCTGCTCCCCCTGCTGGGTCGGTTGCCCTGGTGTCACGCGAACGCCCTCCCTCGACCGTCTCGTCGAGGATACGCGGGAGGCCACTCGCTCGGACGCGGTCGGACGGCTAGGTCCGCCCAGCGGTCCGTCGACGGAGGCTGGCCAGGTCGGAGCGTTCAACAATCCCGCGACGAACGTGTCGTCCCGGCGATCGGTGCGCTCTCGAGTGATGGCCACGCAGTTCTCCTTCCGGTCGGGTGGCGCGCCGCGACCGCGTACGCGCCTACGGGGGCTGTAACACCGACCGGGTGCAGGGCATTCCGCCCGTGACCAGGTGTGAAATTGATCCGGTGGTGACGACAGAAGCCATTCCTGGCCCGCCGGCTGGGACCGGGCTGCGACGCGACGCACGATGTGACGCCGCACACCCGCCGACGGGCGAGGAATGGCTGATGGGAGCCGGGTTTCAAGCCCGACCACACCGGTTTTCCGGCCGCGCACACGCCGTTGCCAAAGCGTGCATCGGCAGCGCCGTGCTCGGATGCCTGCGGCTGTCTAACGACTGGAGCCGGCGGGGGTCACGCACGCTACGAGTAGGCGTCAGCCCGCAGGTTCGGTCGCGGCCCACCCGTGTCGACACATCCAGTCGGTCACCAGGGCTGCGGTCCCTCGCAGGTCGCCTCGGAGGTCGTGGCGAAGGCCCGGTCGGATGGCGACCGTCACCCCCGGTCGCTCCGCCGGAACGCCGAACGGGTCACGGTCGCCATTGATGACCAAGGTCGTCACGCCGGTGTCGAGTTCGCCATCGCGGCTCTTCTCCGGCTTGCCCGGCGGATGAAGAGGAAACGCCAGCGCGAGGATGCCGGATGCGCCCACCGCGGCCGCCGTACGGCACGCGACCCGGGCGCCGCTGGATCGGCCGCCGACGATGAGCGGCAGATCGCCTAGCGGACCGGAGCGGAGCTCCGCGACGACGGCGCTCCACGCCTCGTCGAGATGCGCCGCGGGCGCGGGCGAGCGACGTCCGGCGACACGATACGGCTGCGTAACGAGGGCGACCGCGACAGCCCGACCGATCGCTGCCTTCGCGACAGCCGCCAAATCGGGCGCGTCGACGCCGCCACCGGCGCCATGACCGAGCACGAGGAGGCTCCGCGCGCCGGCCGGCTCGGTCAGGGCCACCGAGGCCGGGCCGCGCGGCGTCACTGTCTGTGTCACGTACCCCATATTCGACCGGTTGGGTCAGGAGGCAACCCGAACGGCGTGATTGAGGGCTTCCACGATGATCGGTTGTCGTTGCGACGGGAGAATGACGACCTCGCCGAGTGCGCTCGGCGTCACCTCGGCCGGCACCGTTTCATCGCGCCAGACGACGGCCATCGCGCGGCGCTCGCGCGGTGTCGTCGCGCCCCAGACGCCGTGGCAATCACCCGCGTCCAGCGCCCATGCAAGGCACGCGCCCTGCACATCACAGCCCCGGCAGAGCGAGAGCGCGGCTTCGGGCGTCTCGCTTGGGGCCGGGAAGAATGTCTCCGGATCGTGCCGCCGACAGACTCCTCGCGAACGCCAGGATTCGTCGGTGCGGCGATCAGACTCGCGACGCTCGGAAAATGCCCGAACCAGTCGCGGATCGCGCCGGGCGGCCGCCACTTCATGTGGTCGTGGCGTGCGTGCTCGGGTCATAACCCACCTCCCCCGCGGGTACAACAACTGCGCGATCATCGTGCTTACTGCAATGAAACTTCACGATGTCGGCGCTGTGTTCTACCGCACAAGGCGGGCCACAAACAAGGGCTTTGCCTGTGTTACCCCAAAGCCTGCTGAATGTTTACTGAACAAAAGCCTTAAAACAGGGTGAGATCGGCACGATCGGGGAGCGGTACTAGTCGCGCTGAGCCACGCTCCGGATACCCGGGTACGGGCTCGATCAGCTCCGGACCGTCGTTGCGCACATCGCCCACCGCCGCCCCGACGGCCCGGATCTCCAACGCGGCGACATC
>DASQPR010000270.1:0-3126 GCA_035643815.1 Micromonosporaceae bacterium
GCCGCGACCGAAGGGTTGGCCTCGCCCGACCAGGCGTACATCACGCCGCTACTGATGTGGGCCGCCGTGCTGGCCTGGCGGCTGCGGATGCGTTTCGGCCCCCGGCTGCATCAGCACCGGCAACGGCGTCGTTACCGGTCGGCCGTCTTCGGGCCGGAGCGGCGACCGCACATCGTCACGCCGCGCGCCCCCGTCGACTGATCGCGGCGCCCCCAAGCGTCAGGCTGTCCCGGCCGCCACGTCGAGCGCGTGTTCTATGTCGGTCACGAGATCCGTGGCGTCCTCGATGCCGCAGGACAGTCGTACGAGACCGGGCGCCACCGGATCGCCCCATTGTTCGCGCCGGTCGGCACTTGTGTGTACACCGCCGAATGACGTCGACGCGGCGACGAGCGTCGATGCGGTCAGGAACGCGGTGACGTGGCCGGCCGACGGCAACGTAAAAGTCACGATGCCGGGAACTCGGCGCATCTGCCGCACCGCCAGCGCATAGGCCGGATCGCCGTCGCGGCCCGGGAACCGTACCGACGACACCAGCGGGTGCTCGGCGAGCATCGCCGCGACCGCCGTCGCATTGGCGGTCTGGCGCGCCAGCCGGATGTCGAGCGTGGCCAGGGATCGGTGTGCCAGCCATGCATCGAAGCCGCCCGGGATCCCGCCGGTCTCGCCGCGCCAGTCGCGCACACGCGCAGCGAGCGCCGGGTCGGCCACGCAGACATACCCCAGCAGCAAATCCGAATGCCCGGTCAGTGCCTTCGTGCCGGACGCGACGCTGATGTCGGCACCGAGCGCGAGTGGCCGCTGGCCGAGCGGCGTCGCCGTCGTGTTGTCCACCGCGACGAGCGCGCCGGCGGCGTGCGCATCGGTGGTGAGTCCAGCAATGTCACACACGTCGAGGCCGGGATTCGCCGGTGACTCCAGCAAGAGAAGGCGAACATCCTCAAACGACGGGTACGGGCCGACTGTCGGCGCCTCGACGATCGTGACGCCCAGCGGGGCCAGGCGGGCCGCGGCGAACGCACGCGTCTTGTAGTAGCCGTCGGCCGGTAGGACCACTGTGTCCCCCGGCCGGAGCACGGCGAAAAGGACAGCCGAGATGGCCGCCATCCCGGACGCGAATGACACGCATTCCGCGGCCGAGCCGGGCGCCTCCAGTTCGGCGATCGCCGATTCCAATCCGCGCCAGCTCGGATTGTCCGTGCGGCCATAGCCGTCTACCCCCGGCTGCGGCCCGGACGCCGGATCGAGGTGGTAGGGCGCGGCCAGCGTCGGCCCGGGTACGAAAGGACGACCCGGTACGGCCTCCGGCACCCCCGCGTGGGCAGCGCGCGTTCCGTCGCCGTACCCGGATTGCAGATCTTCCCGCATCAAGGCCGCTATTCCGGCTTGGTTTCGCGACTCATGAGCGCGGCCACCGCGACGCGGGGATCGGCGCCCTCGTGGCACACGCGTTCAACCTGCTCGGTGATCGGCGTCTCGACGCCTTGCGAGCGCGCCAGATCACGGATCGCGAGACAGCTCTTCACGCCCTCGGCGGTCTGCTTCGTGGCGGCCTGCGCTTGCTCCAGGGTCTCGCCCCGGCCGAGTCGCTCGCCGAACGTACGGTTGCGCGACAGGGGCGACGAACACGTCGCGACCAGGTCACCGAGCCCGGCGAGCCCGGCGAACGTCATCGGATCGGCGCCCATCCGCATGCCGAGGCGCGCGGTCTCGGCGAGGCCACGAGTGATCAGTGTCGCCTTCGTGTTGTCGCCGAAACCCATCGCGTGCACCATGCCGTAGGCCAATGCGATCGCGTTCTTGACCGCGCCGCCGAGCTCACAGCCGACCACGTCGTCATTCGTGTACGGCCGCAGATAACGAGTCGCGATCGCGCCCTGAATGGCCTGCGCCCGTTTTTCGTCGGAGCACGCGACCACGGTCGCGGCAATCTGGCCGGCCGCGATCTCGACGGCCAGGTTCGGGCCGGTCACCGCGGCCACCCGCGACGGGTCGACCGCGGCCGCCTCGCTGATCACCTCGGTCATGCGCTTGCCCGTGCCGAGTTCGATGCCCTTGATGAGGCTGATGAGCGTGGCATCGGCGCCGATGCTCGCCGACCACTGGGCCAGGTTGCCGCGCAGGGTCTGCGACGGGATGGCCAGAAAGACAAGGTCCGCGTCGGCGATCGCCGTATCCACGTCGGCCGTAGCCCGCACCGACGGTGGGAGGATCAGGTCGGGGTGGTACTCCGCGTTCCGGCGGGTCCGCTCGATCCGGTCCGCCTGCTCGGGTCGCCGGGCCCACAGGGTCACGTCGGTGCCGGCATCGGCTAGCACCTTCGCGAACGCGGTCCCCCATGACCCGGCACCGAGCACGGTCGCCCGACTGACGGTGATCACGACGCGTCCGCCGTCGGTGCCACGTCGTCCAACGCCTCATCATCGGCCACCGCTTCGGAACCAGACGATGGCGCGCGTCCGGATGCGAACGTCCGCCGCCCGGCCGAACTCGGCGCCGGCGGCGGCGTCTCCCCGCGGATCTCGCCGACCATTGCGCGCAGCACGAGCATGATCTCGTCGGTGATCGCATAGAGGTTCGCGGCTGTCGGCTCCGCTCCCCGCCACTTCGACAGGTCGATCTCCTCGCCGGCCACGACGGTCACCGGGATGCGCGGCCGCAACCGCAGCTTGCGCTTACGCGGGTCGAACACCTGCTGGGCACCCCAGGTCGCAATCGGGATGACCGGCGCACCGGTGGCGAGGAACAGTCGCGCGATGCCCGTCTTGCCGCGCTGCGGCCAGAGTTCGCCGGACTTCGGGGTCGTGCCCTCGGGGTAGATGATCACGCCCTCGCCGCGCTTCACGGCCGTGATCGCGGCGTCGAGGGCCTTGCTGGCGTCGACGGTGCCGCGCTCGACTGGGATCTGTCGGACGGCGATCACGATGCGTCCGCCGTCGGGGTCACGTCGTCCAACGCCTCACCATCTGCCACGACGTCATCTGCCACTACATCATCTGCCACCGCGTCATCTGCCACCGCGTCGGAGCCAGACGATGCCGCACGCCCCGGTGCGAACGTCCGCCGGCCGGCCGAACTGGGCGCCGGCGGCGGAGTCTCCCCCCGGATCTCGCCGACCATCGCCCG
>DASQPR010000271.1:0-2095 GCA_035643815.1 Micromonosporaceae bacterium
GTGATCGGGCGGTATCAGTCCCGGTCCGAGGATCCAATGGCACTCGACGCCGGCCGGGTCCAGCGGAAGGGCGGCAGTCTCGGCAGACTCGTCGGGCCCGGGGGTACGAGTCTCGTCGGGCACCGTCGGCACCGGCTCAGCCGGTGCCGACACCGTGACGCCGGGTGCCGGCTCCCACCGTTGCGGATCGTCGGTCATGCCGAGCAGATAGGTCACGCTGCAGTCCAGCGCGACGGAGAGTTCGGGCAGCCAGCCGAAGTCCAGGCCGCGTCCATTTTCCCAGGTGCTGATCGACCGGTTGGTGATCGCGGGATCACCCCCGAGTCGATCAACCAACTCGGCCTGGGTGAGGCCCAGTGCGTGACGCCGTTCGCGGAGCCGGCGCCCGCAGGTCCAGTGTCGCTGCGTCGCCGTCTCGCGGGTCGCGAGAACCATCGCCCACCTCCTCGTCGTGGTGGGTCCGTCGAAAATGCAGTGTTCGCCGATTCCGTGACTCCCGCAACGAGAACGGCGAAATGCGCCCGATCGAGCGAATCCGCATCGGTTGGGCGGATGGCCGTCAGTCGCTCATGTCCGCGAGCGGATGCACCTCGTAGCGCGCGAAGTTGTATACGGGGGCGAGCCCGAGCAGACGCTCCAACTCTTCGTTGGACTCGACGTTGTAGATCCACGCGCCGCCGTGGGCGCCGACCAGGTGGTATCGCGCCAGGACCTTGCCGGTGCGTTCCAGCGGCTGCGCGTATGCCGGCATCCGCGCGACCGCGGCCGCCATCGGCTTCGACAGCAGCGACAGGTCGAGGTGCCACATCACGAGAAACTTCACTTTTCCACCCGCTCCGCGGCGTCGAGATCAACATCGAAATCGACCTGTACGTCGTCACGCACCTTCAGCGTGCCGAACATTCCGGAGTACGGCTTGATACCGAACGCAGACTGTTTGACCGTGGTCGTTCCCCGATATCGATGAGCGTCGCCGTGAACGAGGTCCAGTCGGAGCGGCCGCTCGATGCCGTTCAACCTGAGCGTGCCGTCGATCGAGCCGCCGACGCCGGACGGGACGACCCGACTCGCGACGAACATGGCCGTTGACGACGCGGCCGAACCGAAGATCCGACGCATGGTCGCGTTGATCTCCGTTCGATCGCGATCGGTGAGCGGCAATGCGCCGCCGCTGCCCTCTCGTACGCTGAGTGAATCCAGGTCGACGGTCACGGTCAGGGTCGTGGCGGCGGGATCGCTCGGATCGTGCACGAGGTCGCCCGACCAGTTGCTCACGTCGATCGTGAGATCGTGGCCCACCTTCGCGGCCAGGCCCTCGCGGAGCGTACGGACGATGAGGTGGCCGCTGCCGGGTCCGACCCGCAGGTGACCTACCGGCGCGGTCATGGCTTCACAGTAATTGCCGTGTCGGACCGGCGGCGGGTTCCTGCGAGGTATGACGCTCGGGAAGTCACCGCAGCGGCACGTCGCCGAAGACCTCGCGAATGCGTCGAAGGTCGCGCAGCCGGGGTTCGGTCGCGCCACCGACCCATCGGCTTACGGTCTTGACCGACACGCCGAGCTGTCGCGCCGCGGCCTGGATGGTGAGGCCCTCCCGGCGCAGTGTGGTGGACATCCAGTCCGCGAACGAAGGCGCCGGTCCCGTCTCGCCGCCGGACGGCGGTCGTGGCGCGTCGGGCACGCCGAGCGTCGACGCGAGTGACTCGAGCCCCGGCGCCGGACCGGATCGCAATACATCGACCTCGGCGTGGTCGGGGAAGATGCGAAATGAAACCTGAATAGAGCCCGTCGGTCCGGCCGCATCCAGTAATGCCCGAGAGACACTCGCGCTGATGGCACGCGCGTCTTCGTCAGTCAATGGCGATTGCGAAAGACACCGTTTAACGAAATCGCGGATTTCCGGAATCGCGGACGGCCGGGCCCGAAAGGTCTGCGACAAAACGACGATCGGCGTGACCTCGACGCAATCGCTGGCCGGCTCGTCCAGCGGCTCCATAGGCCACCCCTTCCTCTCGTCCAGAGCGTACGTGCCGGTGCGCGCGGGCACGAGACATGCCAAGTGGACACATGTGTCCGGCCGGCGGACGGTTACGTC
>DASQPR010000272.1:0-2870 GCA_035643815.1 Micromonosporaceae bacterium
CGGTGCGCGACGATCGGGCCAGCAACTGATGGATCGCGGGCAGATCGGACTGTCCGACGACGAATCGATACAGCTCGGGTTGTGACTCGATCGCCGACAGATAAGCGTCGATCGCGGCCGCGACCAGTTCACGCTCCTCGCGGACGCGGGCAATGGCCGGCGAGACCGCGTCGACGAGAAGGTGTGCCACGTGGTCGCCGACGGCCGTCCACAGCTCCGCCTTGTCGGCGAAGTACCGGTAGAGCACGGGTTTGCTGACGCCGGCTACGGCGGCGACCTGCTCCATGTCCACATCGGACCCGTAGCGCGTTATGGCCTCGATAGCGCCCGCGATCAGCTCGATCCGGCGCTCTTCGCGATGCTTGGTCCAGCGCGAGCGCCGCCCGTCGCCCGGCGAACGTTCATCGCCGGCGGAGTGGTTGACGCCGTCCCCACGTTGTTGCACGATACTATTCGTAACAGTTACTTGCCGATACATCAACAGCTACTTGGCGCCACCTCAACCCATCAGCCCACCCATGCCCGAGGTGTGACGATGACGCTCGCTGCCGCCGGTCCGCACGCCCGATCCGAGCCAGCCGACCGCGATCGCAACGTCGGCACCGATCTCACAGCCAGCACCGATCTCACAGCCGGTACCGATCGCGAGGCCGGCGCGGAACGCCTTCTGACCGCATCGGTGCGGCACTCCTATGACCCGGCCATCGAGGTTGACTGGGCCGCGCCGCACGTGCCCGGCACCTTCTGGATTCGGCCGGAGCGGAGCAGCCTTTTCGGTACGGCATTGTGGGACGGCCTTTCGCCGGCACAGCAAGTCGAACTGACTAAGCACGAGGTGGCCAACGCGGCATGCTCGGGCATCTGGTTCGAGACGATGCTCATGCGGATGCTCGTCCGCGAATACGCATCGTGGGATCCGCGGTCGAAGCACGCGCAGTACGCCTTAACCGAGATCGCCGACGAATGCCGGCACTCGATCATGTTCGGTCGGCTCGTCGAGTCCATGGGCACGCCGGTCTATTCGCCGTCGCGCCGGGAGGCGGCGCTCGCGAAGTTCCTCGTCGCCACGGCCCGTGGCGCGCACATGTACGCCTCGATCCTCATCGCCGAGGAGATTCTCGATGCCCTCCAGCGCGAGATCATGGTCGACGAGACGCTGCAACCGTTGATCCGGATGGTGTCCCGGATCCACGTGGTCGAAGAGGCCAGGCACGTTCGCTTCGCTCGCGACGAACTCGTGCGTCAGGTCGCCGCATCGAGTCCGCTCGCGCTGACCCACGCACGAATCATCGTCGGGCGTTCGGCGCTCGTGGTGTCGAACCGCTTCACTCATCCGGCGATGTACGCGTCGGTCGGCATTGATCCGGCCGCGGGCCGGGCGGCCGCTCGCGCGAACCCGTATTTCCGCGACACCATGCGGTGGGCCGGTTCGCGCGTTGCCGCATTCCTGGGCGAGCAGGGCCTGATCGCCGGTCCGGCGGTGGCCCTGTGGAAGCGCGCGAGCTTGATCTAGCCGAAATCGCCTAGGCCGCGGCGCGACAGGCCGGTCACACGTCGACGCCAGTCACCCCGTCGATCAGCTCGCGGAGGATGTCGAGATGCCCGGCGTGCCGTGCGGTCTCCTCGATCAGATGGGTATAGATCCAGCGCAGCGACACGCGTCCGAGGCGCGGATGGGCCACATGATGATCGAGCGGGAGTCGTGCGGCGATCCGGTCGGATTCGGCACATGCCGTCGCGTAGTCGGCGATGACGGATGCCACGGTCGCATCGGGCGGCACCCACCAGCCATCACGGTCCTCGGGCGTCACCACGGCGGGCTGGCCGTCGAGATATCCGGCGAACCACTCGCGCTCGACGAAGCTGACGTGGCGCACGAGAGAAATCGGCGTGGTCTCGGATGGGACGATGCGCCGCCGCGCGTCCGCTTCGGACAGTCCGCTCAGCTTGCCGGCCAGGACAGTTCGCTGGTACGCCAGGAATGCCGTCAACACGTGCCGCTCGGTCCCGGTCGCGGACCGTTCCTCCGGGAATAGCGGTGGAAGCACCAGGTAACGCAGCCCGTCGCGCCAGCCCTCTTCGTACGCGTCCCGCAGATCCGGTGTCGGGATGTCAACGTGGCGCAGGACCAGTCGCGCGCCGCCTGTGGTGGGCTCGAAGCGTATCGACGCGCTCATGCCCGCCCAGCGGATTTCGACGAGTTCGCCCGGCACCACCCGGGTGAACACGCCGGAGACGCGGCCACCGTCGGAGCGTTCGAAGGTGAACGGGCCACCCTCACGAAACTCGGCCACGACGGACGATGGCATTGCCCCACGCGCGATGAAGAGTGACCCCGCGCCGATCGCCGCGAACAGATCGCCCGGGCTGACCGGATATTCGCGGGCCATCTCCACCGCGTAGCCGGTCATGATGCCGCTAGCATCGCGAGATCGTCCGGGTCGAGTCGCAGCGCGGCGGCGGCCACGTTGTCCTCGAGATGCGCGACCTTGCTCGTACCGGGGATTGGCAGCATCGCCGGCGAACGCGCAAGCAGCCACGCGATCGCAACCTGCGCGGGCGTCGCATCGTGCTTGGCCGCGACCGCGCCGAGCGCATTGCCGGTCGCGGTCACCGCGCGGCCCGCTCCCAGCGGAAAGAACGGGAGGTACGCCATACCGTTCGCGGCGCACAGGTCGAGCGTCGCAGCGTCCGACTGCTCGACCGGGCCGAAGTGGTTGGAAACGCTCACGATCGGGGTCCGGGCCAGCGCCGCCGACACCTGTTCGGCGGTGACGTTCGACAGGCCGATGCGCTGGATCTTGCCCTGCGCCTGCAGGTCGAGCATCACGTCCAGCGCCTCGGTGAAGGTAATCGCGGCTGAACTGCCG
>DASQPR010000273.1:0-7810 GCA_035643815.1 Micromonosporaceae bacterium
AACTGGAGCGACCCGCAGTCCGACCAGCTGCTCGACCAGATGGCGGTCGAACTCGACCCGGCGAAGCAGGCTGCCCTGCTGAACCAGCAGGACACCATCCTCACCAAGGCGTTCGTCGACCTGCCGCTCTACCGCAAGCCCAACCTGCAGGTCTCGACGAACCAGTACATCAACATCCGCGACAACCAGGCCGGTTCGTTCTTTACGTACAACACCGAGCAGTGGGGTCTCGCGGCCAGTGCCCAGTAAGAGGGCGCAGTAAGACGGCCCAGTAAGACGGCCTAGTAACCGTGACTCACGGTTTGTGGGGGAAGCCGTGATTGCCGCCCCGGGTGCCCATCGGCGCCCGGGGCCGGCGCATGTCACCCGCAGATCGCCGGCGGAGATCACTCACCACGGCCGCGGTACGGGACGGACGAGTCGGCCTGTACGCCGGGTCCTGTTCCGGTCGGCGCCGAGGCGCCGACCGGTGGCGGCCATCCATCTCGGCCTGCCGTCGCCGACAGGCTCTAGCGGTCTACCCGCAGGCTCGGGCGGGCCACCCTCAAACGCCTGCGCAGGCCGTCGCCTTGCGACAACGACCCTCTTGACCTTGCTCCGGGCGGGGTTTACCGAGCCATCCCGGTCACCCGGGATGCTGGTGGGCTCTTACCCCACCGTTTCACCCTCACCAGCCGGCCGTGAGCCGCCGAAGCGGCCGCGGCGCGGCGGCGGTCTGTTTTCTGTGGCACTATCCCGCGGGTCGCCCCGGGTTGCCGTTAACAACCGCCCTGCCCTGTGGAGCCCGGACGTTCCTCGGCGGCGGTTGCCCGCCGACGCGGCCGCCCAGCCAACTCGTCCGTCGTAGATCATCTTAGCCCAGAGCCGGCGCCGCGGCTCCACGGATGTCGCGACCGCCAGGTCGCAAGCCGCTAGAAATATCGGGACCGCACGGGTACGCGCCGCAATACACCTTCGGGCTGGCAGGCTTCGACTATGCGCTCGTACGAGATCACCGCCGAGTACTACGACGTGCTCCAGGCCACCCGATACGTGCAGCGGGCGGACGCCGTCCTTTCGCGGTGGCTCGGCCGGCCACGGGTCGGAGCGCTTGATGTCGGCGCCGGCACCGGCCTCGCGACCGAGCTGCTGGCCCAGCGCTGCGACGTCACCGTACATGCCGTCGAACCGACCCGGAGCATGCGTACGGTCTTGCTGAGCCGGCTGGCCGGGCGGCCGGAGCTGCTGGAACACGTACGCGTTCATGCCCGCCCGATCCAGGATCTCGGTCTCAGCCAGGTCGCCGATTTCGGGCTGTGCCTGAACACGATGGGCACGCTCGATCGCGCCGAACGGGCCGAGGCGCTGACAGCCCTGGCCGAGGCGCTCACCTCCGACGCCACACTCGTCCTCCAGCGACCGCCGGACACGCCCGGGCGCGCGCACGCCGACCTACCCGCATGGCACCTCGGCGGGGACGTTTACTCCGGCGACGTAACGTGCATCGAAAGCCGGCCGGGCGCGATCGAATGGCGCTTCACCTATCGCGTCACGCGCGACGATGCCGTGATCCGTGAAGAGGTCGAGACGTTCGACGGATTCCTCGTCGCCGCCGACGACTTCGACATCGAGCTGGCCAACGCCGGCTTCGTGGTGACCGACGTCGACGATCACGACGTCGTCGTCGCCCGCCGCGCCGGTTGAGTCCAGATCGCGGCGACCGAGCGGCCGAGCGATGCGATCGAGCGGTCGCCGAGCGATGCGATCAGGGAGTCGCCGACGGCGAGATGGTGACGATGCCCGCACCGACCGTGCATGATTCGCCAGCCGAGCTGGACTCGATCTAACGTAAGCGCCCATGAGCGCCGCACACATCGCATTCCTGCTGGTCGCCGGTCTGGCCGCGGGCACCGTGAACGCGATCGCCGGCGGCGGCTCTCTGATCACATTCCCGGCCCTGCTCGCGACCGGTCTGCCGGCGAAGGCAGCCAACGTGACGAATTCGGTCGCGGTGTTCCCCGGTTACACCGCATCGGTATACGGCAGCCGGATGGATCTCGCCGAGCTGGTCGAGTCCCGCGGCCGCCGCGCCCTGGTGTCGCTGCTTCCGACGTGCGTCGTCGGCACCGCCTTCGGCTGCGTCTTGCTGCTCGTGACGCCCGCGACTGCCTTCGAGGACATCGTCCCGTTCCTGGTAATCGGCGCGGCATTCGTGCTCGCCTTCCAGCAGCGGTTGCGCAACATCGTCGGCCACCCACGGGACATGTCGCCACGGCGGCGGACGCTCACTCTGCACCTGCTCGTCGGGGTCGGATCGATCTATGGCGGCTACTTCGGCGCCGCGCTCGGTGTGATGCTCGTGGCGGCGCTCGGCCTCATCCTGGACGAAAGTCTCAAGCGCATCAACGCACTCAAGAACGCAATCTCCGCAGTCGTCGGCCTCATCACCGTTCTCGTGTTCGCGCTCTTCGGCCCGGTCAACTGGGTCGACGTGTTGCTGCTGGCCCCGGCCACAATCGTTGGCGGGTATGTCGGCGCCCGGGTGGCCCGCCGCCTGCCCCCGATCATCTTGCGCGTGGTCATCGTGACCCTCGCGTTCGTCGTCAGCATCATCCTGTTCGTCAAAGCGTTCGCGTGACCACAACCGTTGCGGTCGCGCTCCTCGCGGCCGTGCTGGTCTTCGCCACGCTGCGCCCGAGGCGGCTCCCGGAGGCCGTCGCGGCCGTACCCGCGGCAGCGTTGGTCGTCGCATTGGGTGTGGTATCCGGGCGACAGGCGCTCGACGAGCTCGGTGCGCTCGGCCCGACCGTCGGTTTCCTGGCCGCCGTCCTGGTCCTTGCCCATGCCGCCGATCGGGCCGGAGTTTTCCGCTGGGCCGGCGCGGTCGCGGCGCGGGTCAGTCGCGGCAGCGCACAGCGCCTTCTCGCGGTCGTATTCCTCATCGCCTCGCTCACCACCGCGGTGCTGAGCCTCGACGCCACGGTCGTACTGCTGACGCCGGTCGTGCTGCTCACGGCACAGACATTGCGGGTACGGCCACGGCCACACGTCTACGCGTGCACCCATCTGGCCAACTCGGCGTCGCTCCTGCTGCCGATCGCGAACCTGACGAACCTGCTGGCGTTTGCCGCGAGCGGCGTGAGCTTCGTGAAGTTCGCGGCGCTCATGTCGCTGCCATGGATCGTCGCGATCGCGATCGAGTACGTGATCTTCCGGCGCTTCTTCGCCGCCGATCTCGTGCGTTCCGACCCTGAATCCGTCGCCGATGTCCGGGTCACGGATGCCGATGCCGATGTACGGCTTGGCCCGGCGCCGCCGGCTCCCCGTTTCGCGCTGTCGGTCCTCGTGGTGACTCTGATCGGCTTCGCCGCGCTCGAACCGCTCGGCGTCGCACCGGCTTGGGTCGCGCTGGCCGGAGCGCTCGTGCTGGGCGTACGGGACGTCGCTATGACCGATCCGGGCGAGCGCGGTCGGGTGGCCGGTCGCCTGATCGTCGCCTCGAACCCGCTGTTTTGCGCGTTCGTCTTCGCGCTGGGCATCGTCGTGTTGGCCGTCCGCGACACCGGGCTCGGTCATTTTGTCGGCGAACTGGCGCCGTCCACGCCGACGTTCGTCGGGCTGTTAGGCGCCGCCGCGCTGGCCGCCATCCTCGCGAATCTGCTTAACAACCTGCCGGCGACGCTCCTGCTGGTGCCGGTCGTCGCGCACTCTCCCGGTCTCGTCTTCGCCGTGCTGCTTGGTGTGAACATCGGGCCGAACCTGACGTACGTCGGATCGCTGGCGACGCTGCTGTGGCGGGAGGTGCTGCACGCCCGCGATCACGTGCCCGACATCCGTACGTTTCTGACGCTGGGTGCCTTCACGGTGCCGGCGTGCCTGGTGGCGACCTCGGGTGCCCTTTGGCTGACGCTGCGCCTCACGGGCACCGCCTAGTGCGGACCGACGTCTCGTCGTTATCGGAAGTACGAGCGCAGGGGGCACGCGTGTCGCGGCGGTTCCGCTGGCATATCTTGTCCGATATGACCTCTGTGACCGTGCCCACCCGTGGCGGGATCGGACGCGCACGACCGACCGTTGCGTTTGCCCTCCCGCAAACCGGCCAGCTGTGAGAGGTTGATCAGGACTGATCCGCGTCCGTGAGGAGCGTCGAAGTGCCCATCGCCACTGTCAACCCCACCACCGGCGAGCAGCTCAAGGCGTTTGACGCGCTGCCGCCCGACCAGATCGACCGCCGGCTCGCCGCCGCCGAGTCCGGATTCGCCGCGCTGGGCCATACGACGTTCGGCCAGCGGGCCGAATGGATGGTCGCGGCCGCCGGCATCCTGGACGCCGAGGTCGACAGCATCGCCACGTTGATGACCACCGAAATGGGCAAGACGCTCGCCTCGGCCAAGGCCGAAGTGACCAAGTGCGCCAAGGCCTGCCGCTACTACGCGGAGCACGCCCAACAATTCCTGGCGACCGAGCCGGCCGACGCGGCGGCGGTGGGCGCCAACCAGGCGTACGCCATCTACCGGCCGCTCGGTCCCGTACTCGCGATCATGCCGTGGAATTTCCCGCTCTGGCAGGCGATGCGCTTCGCGGCACCGGCTCTCATGGCGGGCAACGCGGGGCTGCTCAAGCACGCCTCGAATGTGCCGCAGACCGCGTTGTTCATGGAGGAGCTGTTCCGCCGGGCCGGGTTCCCGGACGGGAGCTTCCAGACGCTGCTCATCGGTGCCGACGCCGTGGAGGGCGTGCTCAGCGACCGACGGGTCAAGGCCGCGACGCTGACCGGCAGCGAGGCCGCCGGCCGGTCGGTCGCCGCGATCGCCGGCCGCGAACTCAAGAAGATGGTCTTGGAGCTCGGCGGCAGCGATCCGTTCGTGGTCATGCCATCGGCCGACATCGAGGCCGCCGCGAAAGTGGCCACCACCGCCCGCTGTCAGAACAACGGCCAGTCGTGTATCGCGGCGAAACGGTTCATCGTGCACTCCGACGTGTACGACGACTTCACCAGCGCCTTCGTAGCTCATATGACGCTGCTGAACGTCGGCGACCCGATGGACGCTGAAACCGACGTGGGACCACTGGCGCTGCGCGCCGGCCGCGACGACGTGGCGGCACAGGTGGCCGACGCGGTCAGCAAGGGCGCCGCGGTGCTCTGCGGCGGCGAGGTGCCCGACCAGTCCGGCTGGTGGTATCCGCCGACCGTGGTCACGGATCTGACACCCGACATGGCGATGTGGTCGGACGAGGTGTTCGGCCCGGTCGCCGGACTATTCCGAGTCGACTCCTACGACGACGCGGTACGGCTCGCGAACGGCACCGATTTCGGGCTCGGCGCGAACGCATGGACGATCGACCCGGTCGAGCAGGAGCGGTTCGTAGAAGACCTGGACGCCGGCATGGTGTTCCTCAACGGCATGGTCACGTCATATCCCGAACTGCCCTTCGGCGGTGTCAAGCATTCCGGGTACGGCCGCGAACTGTCGGCCCACGGGATTCGCGAATTCTGCAACCTCACCTCCGTGTGGGTCGGCGGTACGGCGGCGAGCACGCTCGGACCGGGCGCGCACAGCGAGTAGGACGATTCGGCCGGCGATCTCGGTGACGGCGGACCGCAGCCACACTACGACGATCAAGGATGGCGACCTATGGCCCAGCACACCCGTAACGATCCCGAACGCGACGAGCTGTGGAAGGAATTCCACCGCCTGGTGACGATGCCGTCGCCCGAGTTGAGCGACTGGCTCGTCGAGACGCGTGACGGCGTAGAGATCTATGCCAACGAACCGGACGTCGACGTACGCCAGCTTGGCGAAGGAGTGTCGCGCATCCTCGGCAAGCGCAAGGTGGATCTGACCCCCGCCGACGAGGACCTGATGGCCGAAGTCGTCGATGAGATCAGCCAGCTTCTGGAGAACCCACCCGAGCGCGGCACGGACCGCGGCCCCTGGCAGGACACGCTGCGCACGCTCGGACACGACCCGCTCCACGAAACCGAGGAGCTCGGCGACGAATTCGACGAGGAGGAAGAATATCCGCCGAACCGCTGAGTCGCGCCGTCGACGAGTCGACCGTTAGCACTCGCGTCCAGGCGTACGTCGAGCACGGCGCCGGCATGGCGTACGACAGCGGGGTCGTCGCGTGGACGTTCGACGTGACTGCCTGGGGCTGGTGCGGTCAAGGCGAGGATGAACCGTCGGCCCTTGCCGATCTCGCCACCGCTGTTGGCGTCAATCTGAGCGACCTGAGCGTCGTCGAGCGGATCTACGGCGACGAACGGGCGTTTGAGCGCGATCACCAACCTGCGACACAAGCCGAGCGTGCGGCGGCCTTGGCGGCCGTCGCCGAGGCGCGGGCCGGCACCCGGGCGCTGCTGGCTGCGTGCCACACATGCGGGCCCGAGCTGCTCGACTTCGACAACCCGGCACGCGTGCTGCCGTCGTGGGCCCGGTGGCGAACGTTGCGGTCGATGTTCTGGCATATCGCCGACACCGAATGCCGCTACTACTTCCCCAGGCTGGGCCTCGCGTCGCGGCCACGCGCCGATGACCTCGCCACCGAACTCGACGCGTGCGCCGCGCACGTGCGGGCGACCGTACTCGACATGGCTGGCGATATCGTGCGTCGCTATCGCGACGAGACGTGGACGAGCGCCAAGGCGCTGCGGCGGCTCGCATGGCACGAGCGCGGCGAGCTCAAGGCGATGCGCGAGCTGGCCGTCACGAACGCGGCGCTACTCGGGCTGCGGTTCCAGCCGCCGAGGCCGGCGGACTGAGCGCGATGGCCGGCGGGAAACGTAGACGCCCAGCAGGCAGAGCGCGCCGCCGAGGTAGGCGAACGCGACCGGCGCCTCGCCCAGCAGCCACCAACCCAGCAGGATCGCTATCGGCGGCACCACGTAGGTCGACACGCCGAGCCGGCCGGCACTCGTACGGGCCAGGGCGTACGCCCACGTGGTGAACGCCAGGGCGGTCGGGAACGCACCCAGGTAGACGATCCACCACACGTTGGCCGGCTGTGCCCGGCCGATTTCACGGATCAGCCCGGGCGCGTACGGCAGGCAGACGATGACGCCGATCGTGCACGCGATCCACGTCACGCGCAGCGCCGACATCGCCAGTAACAAGGGCTTCTGGGTCACCACCGAGACCGCGTAAACGATCGCAGCCACGAGGCAGCCAACGACCCCCCAGACATCCGAGGCGCCGCCGTCGGATGTGGCCAGGCCGATGACGACAACTCCGGCGAACGCGACGACCAGGCCGACCACGAGCTGACCCGGAAAGCCCTCCCGGAGCACCAGCCCGGCAAGCACCGCGATCAGGATCGGTCCAACGTTGACCAGCATCGCCGCCGTACCGGCATCCACCCGCCGCTCCGCCGCGTTGAGCGATACGTTGTAGACGCCGAACCACAGCACGCCGATGGTGATCAGACGGAACCACGTTTCGCGTCGAGACATCGCGACACGCACGGCCGGCGCCGGTTCGGCCGCCGCTAGGGTAACGCTGGTTTCAACATCGTCCCCACGGGTACGCGGTCGGCGCGGCTCGCGACCTCGGCGAGCGAGCACGACAATGCCGAGCACCACGGAGCCAACGGTGAGCCGCCCGAGGGCAAGTTCGCCAGGCCCGAAATCGTGACCAACCTGGCGGATCGCCACGAAGGCGGATGCCCAGAAGACGACGGTGACGAGCGCGGCGCCGCCGGCCAGGAGGACGGCACGGCGATCGGACTGGTCATTCACGTGCCGACCCTACGGAGGGATCGATCCAGGTGCCAACGCATTTGAGTGGACCGTTGAGGCGACCACGGACACCGGTCGTTAAGGTCAATCGGGGGC
>DASQPR010000274.1:0-3407 GCA_035643815.1 Micromonosporaceae bacterium
GGCGCCGTGCGGGCCGGCGTCACAGACGCGATCGCCGTCCTCGGCGGCTGCGATGCAGTGGTCGCAAACGCGGGCATCGTCGACACGATCCACCGCGCCGAGCGATTCTCCGACGACGAGTGGCGCAAGGACATCGAGACCAACCTGCATGGAGCGTTCTATCTCGCTCAGGCGGCGTTCGAGGCCCTGTCGGCCTCGGGCGACGGCCGCGTCGTGGTGATCTCCTCGGCGGCCGCCGAAACCGGGATCCCGGGTCAGGTTGCCTACGGGGCATCGAAGGCCGGCCTGGTCGGGATGGCCCGGACGCTGGCGGCGGAATGGGCCAGCGCCGGGATTCGCTGCAACGTGGTGATGCCGGGGTTCATCGCCACGCCGAAGGTGCTCGGGATGCCGGAGCAGGTCAGGCGATCGGCCGTGTCGCAGATACCGCTTCAGCGATTCGGCGCGCTCGACGAGCTGGCGGGGGTCGTGTGCTTCCTGCTGTCGCCCGCGGCGGCCTACATCACCGGCGCCGTGCTGCGCGTCGACGGCGGTTACGGGCTCACGATTCGCTAAGGTTCCACCCAAAGCAGATCGACCGCGAGCTGGGGCGCTCCCGGTCGTAGAAGCGGTGCGCGTCAGCGCGAGTCTCAGCCGAGTCGAGCTCGAGGTGCGTGGCGCCCCGGCCCTGAGCCCACTGCTTCGCCTCGTCCAGGAGCTGCTTGCCGATGCCCAGCGATCGCCGGTCGGGGTGCACGGCGAGGTCCTCCACCCACACGCGGCGGCCGAAGCGCGCGGATTCGATGTCGTCGTATGCAGTGCACAGGCCGACGAGCTCGCCGTCAAGGATCGCGACGAGGACGACGGCGTTGTCCGACGCCACCGCCCGACGTACCGCACCGGCGGCGCGTTCCGGGTCCCAGTCGGGCGGACGTGAGCCCGGTGGCGCAAACAGCCAGTCGTATCCCGACACGACCTCCGAGACGTCCTCGAGGCCTGCCTCTCTCACAATCGCCGCGTCCATCCGGCGATGTTTACAGGTTCACGGACCGGTGCTGAGCGTCCACAGGACGTCGACGCGATAGACCTCGCTCGTCTGCAGCTTCCGCAAGCTCGCTGGGGTTGCGAGCGTCAGGATGGTCGAACCCGACCCGGTCCACGTCCCGAGCGCGACGCTGCTCGACGCTGACACGATCTTGGTAGCGGTCGTTTGATCGATGTTGCAGAACGGGCTGACGCCGCACTGATACGCCGGCTTCGTGCCCGATGTGGTCCAGCCGGCACCGCTGGTGTTCATCGTCAGCGAGTCGGCCGGAAGCGTGAACCCGCCGGTGGCGTACCCCGGGCCGCTGTCGGTGCCGCAGGTCGTGTTCGGGCAATACTGCTTGAACACCGCGCTCCTGCCGGCGCCCGTGCGGCTGTTGACGGTCACGTTCCAGCCGGTGTTGGTCCCGCTGCTGGTGATCTTCATTGCGTTGCCCCAGATCGTCGGCGTCGACTGCGACTGGCCGTTGAGGGTCACCCCGGTGAGGGTCGGCAGCGCCGGCGCCGTTGTGAATGCGACGGTCGTGGCCATCGAAGGGCCTGCGATCAGCGCGAGTGTTGCGAGTACGGCGGCACATCCGAGCGCCAGCCGCGGGATGCCGGTGCGCGTGACGACCTTCGGCGCTTTCGACATGCGGGCCGGTCCTAGCTCTTGAGCGTGCTCGCGGCGCGCCGCCGGGGTGCCCGAACGGCGGCCGAATCGCGGTGCCTGCGCTGGCCGTTCTTGACGCGGGTGACGAGCTTCTCCGCAGTCGTGGCCTTGTTGGCCGTGGCGAGCGAAATCTCAATCGGCACGCTGGCGAGCAGTGAGTTCTTGGCGAACTGCCGTTCAAACGCGCGTACGAGCGCATTTGCCGTGGGACGTTCGGTGGCGCGGCAGATCACCAGCAGTCCGTCTCGACCGAGGTCGCAGACACGATCGCCGCGGCGAAGCTGCGGTCGAATGGCCTTCGCGATCACGGCGTTGTGCCGTCGGTTGGCCGCGAGCAGGGCGATGCTGACCGGGCGATCGCCGTCCGGGCCAAGCAGGCCATCCAGGAGTTGCATCCCCTCCGGACGATCGAGCGGCCGGCGGCGACGCTGCTGCAGCGTCCGCGCCGAGGCGACCAACACGAGCAACAGAATCGCCAGCAGCAACCAGGGCCAGACCGAGGCAGACTTGGGCAGCTTGCGGCCGCCGTAGTTCTGCTGCTTGACCGCGGCCGCGTGGCTGAACACGACCTGCGTGTCGAGCCGGGCTACTCCGCCCGCGTAGAACAATGCCGCGCGCACCCGGTAGCTCGTCCCCGGAGTCGGCTGCTCGTGCAACGCTGCGACCGGATAGCTGATGGTGGTGCCCGAGACGAACGTGCCTGGCGTGATCTTCGCGGTGGCCACGGAACGGTTGCCGCGCGTGATGCGCACCCAGCCGCGGACGTTCTTCAGGATCACGTTGCCCGTGTTGCCGGCGTCCACGTGGAACACGAGACCGGCGGGCTCGCGGCCCACTGAGGCGCCCGTGAAATGCACGGCGGGATGACGCGCCCCTGCAAGCTTGACTTCGACCCCGATCGCATAGCGATCGGTCTCGCCGATCGTCACGCCGCGACCGACACGCTGCGTCCGCGACTGGCCGAGGGCTTCGACGGCGACACCGCCCAGGTAGTCGCCCGCTGTGGCGGTGACCGGCACGACGACCGAGACCGGCACGCTCCTACTGGCGTGGGGCGCGATGACCACAGCCCGTCGACCAAGTCGCAGCCAGGTCGCGGCGCCGCTCAGGGCGGAATTCGTCTGCGCGTATGCCGACCCGAGTGTGTCTGTAGTGATCGCGTCGACAGGGTCGATGTGAACAGTGACCGCGCGCGGCGCGGGGTTGACGATCTCGAGCGAACCGGCGTTGACGGTGTGGCCGCGTTCTGCTCCGAGCTGGAAATACGGTGACACCAAGCCGGAGCGCTGATGCACCTTGACGATCACGGTCGGGCTCTGAGCCGACGCAGCCGGGGCGACGAGCCCGCACACCGCGAGCAGCGATACCAAGAGCATTGGCAGTCCGCGTCTTGCTCGCGGAGAGCCCTCTTTACGGTAAGAGCGTTGCACCTATTCCTCGTTTTGTCGTGGGAGCGAACCCGAGCGTCGCTCCCCCTACGCGTGTTCCTACGGTCCGCTGTTGATCGTCCAGACCAGGTCGACCCTGTAGACCTCGTTGCTCTGCAGCGTCTTCAGCGTCGAAGGCGTCGACAGTGCGAGGCTCGAGCCGCCCCAACCGCTGGTCGCCCAAGTCCCCATTCCAGTGCCGGCGGCCGCCGAGGCGATCTTCACCGCCGAAGCGCTGTCAACGTTGCACGCGCTCGCGCACTGCAGCGTCGGCGCTGTACCGGTGGTTCCGTTCTGGCCCGAAA
>DASQPR010000275.1:0-5863 GCA_035643815.1 Micromonosporaceae bacterium
CGCGGTCAAAGTCGCGCCGGCCGAGGGTGCGGTCGAGCCCGGGCTGATCGGTGGGCCGGCGCCGGGTGGCCGTACAGCCGTCTTGGTGGGTTATGGGCCGAAGACCGCGGTGGCCAAGCGCCGCCCGCGAGCCTCCGCCACCGCGGCGCCGGTCGCGCCGCCAACGCAGCCGGAACCGACGCCCGCGCCGGTTGCACCGGAGCCAGCCGTCGCGGCACCGTCCACTTCGGCCAATGGGGGTGCGGCATTAGCCAAGCCGCCCGTCCGCAAGCTGGCTCGCGACCTCGGCGTTGACCTCTACTCGCTGGTCGGGACCGGGCCGCAGGGCTCGATCACGCGCGAGGACGTGCACGCGGCGACGACGACCGAAGCGGAGGCTCCGGCAACCGGCCGTCCGACCGTTGCGGCGCCGTCGTTCGGCGCGGATCGCGAGCAGCGCATCCCGATCAAGGGCGTGCGCAAGCTAATGGCAGAGAACATGGTCGCCAGTGCGTTCACCGCGCCGCACGTCACGATGTTCAACACGGTGGACGTGACGCGCTCTATGCGCGTGCTCGATCGGCTGAAGGCCCAGCGCGAGTGGCGCGACGTGCGCGTGTCGCCACTGCTGCTGGTGGCGAAGGCCGCGCTCATGGCCATCGAGCGCTATCCGATGGTCAACTCCACGTGGTCGACCGAGACGAACGAGATCGTCGTCAAGCAGTACGTGAATCTCGGCATCGCCGCGGCCACCGAACGTGGGCTCATCGTGCCGAATATCAAGGATGCCGGACGGTTGTCCCTGCGCGAGCTGGCCGACGAAATGACCGCGCTCGTGCAGACGGCGAAGACCGGAAAGACGCCACCAGCCGACATGAGCGGCGGCACGTTCAGCATCACGAACGTCGGCGTATTCGGCGTCGACACCGGCACGCCGATTCTGCCGCCGGGCGAGGCGGCGATTCTCGCGTTCGGTGCCGTACGGGAACGGCCGTGGGTGCACAAGGGCAAGATCAAGATCCGTCAGGTCACCACGCTGGGCCTATCGTTCGACCATCGGATCATTGATGGCGAGTTGGGCTCGAAGTTCATGCGCGACGTGAGCGATTTCCTCACCGATCCGGAGGCAACGCTGCTCGCCTGGGGTTGATCCGGCCCCGCCTCTAGGCGGTCCTGCTCTTAGGTGGTCCTGCTCTCACGCGGCCCCGCTCGGCATTGCCGGGCGGGGCCGTACGCATGTCCATGACCCGTTGACCTGTTTCCCGAGTAGACACCTGAGTCACCATCGGATAACGAGAACGCTTCGGATCGTAACGTCACGTGCGTCCGTCGCCTCGTGCTGGCTACCGTTGATCGCGACCGCACGAATGACGAATTTGCGCCCCTTCACGGTGCGAACCCTCCGGAGAGACTGGCTCGTGACGACGCTGATCGAACGGCTCCGCAACCGCCGCAATGCCGCGCGGCGGGCGGACGCGATCGCACGCGCCCTGCAGACCGACCCCGCCCCGGCGCCGGACCCCAAGGATCCGCCGGACGCGAACTGAGTCGCGTCACTCTGCCCGGGCAGGGCTATGCGCTCACTGCGACGCCCGGTACGGTTGGGCGAGCCGCGCGAGGCCGCGGAATGCGCCGCCTCACGATCAATTCCGCAGGTGAGCAGCGCCGTGGCCGGAACGAAGGAGGCAGGCGTGACGTCCGGAGGCAACTACCCGCCCGACCCGTACCCAGGGTCGTACGGCTACCCACCGGAAGCTAACGACAGCAGCGAGCAACGTCGGCGCGACGACCGTCATGCGTATGGTCCGGATCCTTCCGAGCGCGACGCCGAGGCCGGTTCGCCTGTTTCCGGGTCGCCGGCGTCCTCGGCTTCGCCGGCCGTGGCACGCGCCGCGATCAGCATGCCAGGCCTGCGGGTCGAACCGCCGGTCGACGAGCAATCGATGCCGGGCGGACCAGCTCCGGCCGGGCAGGTGTACGGCCGGCCGAGCCCCACCACATATGGCCGCCCGGTGTCACCGTCCCCAGCCGCGGATTCCGCAGCTGCCGCCGCCCATCCGGATTTCCCACCGCCCGCCCCGGCCGCTTATCCGATGCCCGACGACCACGCACCGGCGCGTCCAGCCGTCGACGCTCGCGACTTCGAAGGTCCCGGACAACCTCGGGTGTACGGCCAGCCGCAGCGACCCCCATCGTTCGAACCGGAGGATCGGCCCTTCGACTCGGATGGACGCCACGGTGCTCGGGCCGCGGTGCCGGGCCAGCGTGACCTTCAGCGCGAGGACTCCTGGGACGAGCGCGACGAGGCACCGTCATGGAAGCACGAGAACGACCCGCGACCGTGGGAGCAAAGCGCTGAGGCGCCGTCGCGGCAACACGACAACGACCCGCGACCGTGGGAGCAAAGCGCTGAGGCGTCGTCGCGGCAACACGACAACGACCCACCGTCGTGGCAACAGCGCGACGACCCGGCGCCGGCCGAGCGCACTCCCGGTCTATACGGACATGCCGCCGCGACCTCCTCACCGGCACCGCAGCCGCTCTACGGCGGAGCGCCACCGTTCCCGCCATCGCCGGCTGATGCCAGCAGCAACGGCGCGAGCCGAACGCCCGGAGCAGGCGACGCGAACAGCACCGGCCTTCCGAACAGGGCGGCTTCAGCGGAAGAAGCCAGCAGCAACGGCCGCGGCGGCGACGTGCCGGGTGCCAATGGCCCCTCGCCCAACGCATTCGGACCGGGCGTCTACGGCGCCGGCGTTTACGGCGCGGCGGCGCACGGCACACCCCGTGACCTCGGCAATCGTGACGATTCGGCTTCGCACCGCAACGGCGCGAACGCGGAGGCGGGGCGCAACGGGTCCGCCGATCCGGGCGAAGTTCGTTATGGCACGGCTCGACCGGCCGCGCCGGGCTCGTCCGAGGACGCCCTGGACGGCGACAGCGGCTCGACCGACAACCGGGCCGACAACAACCGGCCCAACGGCGACCAGATCAACGGCGCTCCAGTGCCGGACGCTGCGCAGCCACGGCCGGCCGGCGTTGTCTATGGCACGCCGCGCGTGTACGGATCACCACGGCCAACGCCGGAGAACGAAGCCGACGACTCCGCGGCTGGGTTCGACGATCGGCGCGAGCCGCGGCGTTTCCCCGACCGACCGCGATCGCCCGGCGACGTACCGGCACGACCGTTTGGCGAGGTTCCCGGTCGGGCGGTGGCCGACATGCCGGGTCGACCGGCTGCGGGCGACGGACCTGGCCGGCCCGCCGACGGAATCGGCCGGAGCGCCGACGCACCCGGCCGGAGCGCCGAGGCAATGGATCGCACGTGGGCCGAGAACGCGATGCCACCGGTCGCACCGACCTCGCCGTCCGCGACGCGGGCCGGCCAGACGTACGGTTCGAGCCGGCCACCCATCGACTGGAGCGTCCAGGAGCAGGACGATCGGGCCCGGTTCGCCAGTCCGTTCGCACCGAGCGACGGCGTACGGATCCCGACCGGCACGTCATCGTTCACGTCGCCCGGATCGCTCGGCGGTGACGGGAACGGCTCGACACCGGGTGCGGCTGACCCTGGTCTGGCGCCCGAGCCACGCCGGCTGACACGTACGGCCGGGATCGTGGCGATCGTGGTGATCGTGATCGGGCTGGCGGCCGGCGCGTTGTATTACACGTCGCGGCCGAACGCGCCGTCCTACCAGATCGGATCGTGCGTACAGCACAGCGGCGACAAGGTCAACGGAGCCGCCTGTACGGCGCCGAACTCGTTCAAGATCGTCTCGAAGGTATCCGATCCCGGCGCGTGCCCGAATGCCAACGACCCGTATCTCTATCTGGACAACGACAAATCCACGGTCTACTGCCTCGCGCCAAACCAGCCGTAACACGACAACGCCGCAACGGCCGTGGCGTGGAAATGCCGCGACGGGACGGCGACGGGCGACCTTGACCGGGCAGAACGGGTAGAACGGGCACAGCACAGCACCGGGCCCCGACGACCGACGTCATCGGGGCCCGGGCCCGCTCGGCTGACTTGGAACCGACTACTGCTTGAAGCCGATCGTGGTGTAGTCGATCGTCTGGAAGCCGAACGCCCCAAAGTTGACCAGGTTGCTGTTGCACGCCCAGATGTCGGGGCGCTGGTAGGTCGGCAGCACCATGACCTCCTTCCAGATCGCCGCGTCGGCCGTGTTGGCGTTCTTGATCGCCTCCTGTGGGTTCGTCGCCTGAACGGCCGAGTTCATCAGGCTGTCGATCTGGGCCGTGCCGACGCGCGAGAAGTTCGCGTTCCAGCTGTCGCCCTGCTTGTTCTGGTAGATGCCGATCGAGCCGGTGATCGGGAAGCTCGTCCCGATGTAGGAGAACACCGTCATGTCGAACGCGCCCGTCGCGACGAACTGGTCGAAGAAGTGGTTGACGTCGACGGAGTTGATGTCGACCTCGACCTGAATCTGCTTCAACTGCTGCTGGATGAGCTGCGCCTCGGAGAGCGACACGGCGACCGTGGTCGGGATCACCAGGTTGATCTTCAGCGTCTTTCCCTTGAGTGCGGCCGTCGCCGGCACCGCGCCGCTGTTCACGCGAGTGGCGCCCTGGACCACCCAGCCCTGCTGGGTCAACATCTGTGCCGCCTGCGTCGGGTTGTACGTGCCGTACGGCTTGGAGTTGTCCTGATACCCGGTCTGATTCTGCAGATAGAAATGGTTGTTCAGCGACTGCGGGCTCTTCACTCCCAGCGGACCGAGCAGTGCCTGTGCGATCGCCGTCCGGTTGATGCCCATCGCGATCGCCTGCCGTGTCTGCAGGTCGGCCAACTCGGGTGCGGACCCGTTGATGGTGATGTGCCGGAAGTTCGGGCCACCGGCCGTCCGCAGATCAACCCCTGGGAATCCCTGGACCTGCTTGTAGGTCGTTGCGTTCGGCCCGACGTCCAGGAAGTCGATCTCCTTGTTCTGCAGGGCCGCGGCCTGTGCGCTGTCATCCACGACGCGGAACGTGATCGAGCTCAGCTTCGGCTTCTGTCCCCACCAGCTCGGGTTGGGCTTGAGCGTGTACGTCTGCGCGCTCGTGTCCTGGCTCGCGAACATGAACGGTCCGGCGCTGGCCAGCGGCTGCTTGACCCAGCCGGTGTTGAAGGTGGCCGGGTTGTTGTTGGTGGAGGCCGGGTAGAGCAGGCTGAACACGGTCCACCACTCGCTGAATGGCGTCTTGAACGTCGCGATGACCTCTTGTGGGCTCGATCCCTGAGTCACCGAGCTGATGGCGTCGTAGCCCGTCGTTGTGACGACCTTGTATGCGCCGTTGCTCCCGTTGAGGGCCTTCCACTGGGCGATGAAATCGGACGCCGTGATCGGGCTCCCGTTCGACCACTTCGCCTTCGGGTTGATTTCGTACGTCACCGTCTGGTGGCCGCCGGACATCGTGACCTTGGGCTGTCCGGTCAGGTAGTTCGGGTTGTAGGTCAGGTTGTTCTTCGCATCGGCCAGGTAGAGCTGCGGCATAGTGGCGTTCATCAGCTGGACCGTGTTGAGGTCGTTGCCGTCGAGTTCGTTCGTGTTGAAGTTGACGACCGTGGAGTCGATCGGCCAGTTCAGGTTGCCACCCTGCTTCACCTGGGCGTACGGCAGCGGGTTGGTTTGGTTCTGCCCCGCGTTCGCCGTCGTCTGTGCTTGTGGTGCATTCGAGTTGCCCCCGCCGCAACCCGCGGCCACCAAGGCCGCCACGACCAGGGCCGCCATTCCAGCGCCCACGGCTCGCGTTCGTCGCATGGTTCCTCCCGAAGTCGGGCAGTCCCGCAGATGGAGCGGGGTGCGTCAATATCTCGTGCGGATATCATCGTAACTACGTAAATCATCGTAAAAGGCATGATCAGAGGACTGCGTGGGCC
>DASQPR010000276.1:0-2228 GCA_035643815.1 Micromonosporaceae bacterium
GGATCTGTTCGGCGCGAGCGGGGACGCCGCCGCAGTCGCCGAAGCCGTACAAGCATTGATTGACGCCGGCGCCACGTCGGTCGTCCTGCAGCCGACGCTCGACGAGTCCGATGTCGAGTCCTTCGTCGAGTTCGCCGCGGCCGAGGTGCGCCCGCTGCTCCCGGCGTCGCACATGCCACGGTCGTAGGGCGGCCGCGCGTAGCGCGGTCAGGCGGCGCTATTGCGCGCGACGACGGCTAGATAGGCGTCGTGAAGCTGCTGCCGCACGGTACGTCCGTCGGTCGACGGCGCGGCCGGTAGGCCGAGATGTTCGGTGCGGAGTTCGGCCATGAACTGGTCCCACAGCACGGGACCGCCTTCTTCGAGCACCTGGGCCCGGATCGACAGCTCGTCGCTGACCGGCAGCCACCGGCGACCCCAGGTCCCCAACGCAGCCATGACCGGCACCAGCTCGATCGACGCCTCGGTCAGGCTGTAGATCGCCTTCTGCTTGTGGGTGGGATCGGCCCGCTTCGTCAGCAAGCCCTCCTCGACCAGCCGCTTCAGCCGATTGGCGAGGATGTTGGACGCGATGCCCTCTTCCGAGTTAGTTAGCAGTTCGCGGAAGTGTCGGCGGCTACCGAAAATCATGTCCCGCAGGATGAGCAGGCTCCACTTGTCCCCGAACACTTCGAGCGACAGGTTGATCGGGCATCCCGAGCGGTGGGTGCTGACCATCCGAACCTCCGGGACGCCGGCAACGTGGCTCGCCGAGACGAAACCGCAGCAACCAGACCGGTTGCATTCGAGAAGCAGAATACCCTAAGCTTCGAAGCTGGTTGCGGATTGCAATCGGTACGGCGAACGGGAGGACCACCATGGCAAAGCTGTTCTACACGGCCATCACGTCGCTCGACGGTTACGTAGCCGATGAGGATGGCAAGTTCGACTGGGCGGCGCCCGACGCCGAGGTGCACGCGTTCGTCAATGACCTCGAACGACCGATCGGCACATATCTCTACGGACGCCGGCTCTACGACACGATGGTCGCCTGGGAAACCATGCCAAGTGGTCCCGACGAGCCACCGGTCATTCGCGACTACGCCGAGATCTGGCGGTCGGCCGACAAGGTGGTCTACTCGACGACCCTGGAGACGGTGGCAAGCGCGCGGACCCGGATCGAACGAGAATTCGACGCCGATGCCGTACGGCAGATCAAGGCGTCAGCCGATCGGGACGTCTCGGTCGGCGGCTCACATCTCGCCGCGCAAGCGATCAAGGCCGGCCTCGTCGACGAGTGTCACCTGTTCCTCACGCCGGTCATTGTCGGCGGCGGCACGCGGGCTCTGCCGGACCACGTACGGGTCGGCCTCGAGCTGCTGGACGAGCGCCGGTTCGGCAACGGCGTCGTGCACCTCCACTACCGCACCAAGGCCTGACTGGCGGCCGTCATCCGGCGTCGGTGTTACCGCCCGCGCCGAAGTCAACCTCCTTCGTCTCGACCGTCCCGGCCGTCCGGCCCGGCGCTTTGTGGTCGGTCCAGTAGAGGTTCGTGTGCGCGATGACCGCTTCCGGCGGAGGCGCACCCCATTCCGTGTGATCCTCCGTCATGTGCGCGTCGTTGACGAGGGTCGCGTCGTAGCCGCGGACGATCGCGCCGTGGAGGGTCGAGCGGATGCACTCATCGGTCTGTGCGCCGACGACGACGAGTCGCCCGACTCCGAGACCGGAGAGCACGGACTCGAGGGTGGTGTCCTCGAAGGAGTCGGCGTAGCTCTTCTCGACGAGCGGTTCGGCGTCGCCCGGAGCCAGCTCGGGGACGATCCGCCAGTCGTCGCTGCCCTTTGCGAGGTGGTCGTCGGAGTGCTGGATCCAGACGACGGGGACCTGCTCCCGCCGCGCCTTCTCGACCAGGCTGTCGACGTTGGCCACCACGGCGTCGCGCTCATAAGCCTCCGCGACGACGCCGTTCTGCACGTCAATGACGAGCAGTGCGGTGTTCGGCCGATTCTCGAGTGTCGTCATGGTCGCTCCTCACTCACGCGATGCTCCAGTTTCGAGACACCGTAGACCTACCCACCGACAGCTGGCCGCCAACAGCTCACTCGACCATCGACATCGACTTCGCCCGTCGCGACCGAGCCGCGTCGACCAGGGCGGCGAAGAGTCGCCAATCGCTCGTCTGCTCGGGATGCCATTGGACTCCAATGGCAAACGTCTTCGACGGATCCTCGACCACCTCCACTAGC
>DASQPR010000277.1:0-2290 GCA_035643815.1 Micromonosporaceae bacterium
CGCCTACCTTGGTCTGGTCGGACCGGGCGTGCCACTGCTCGGCGCATTCATGTACAACGCGATCTACAAGTTCCCGGCCATGCGCTTCGAGTGCACCGGCGTGTTCACCAACACGACCATCACCGATGCCTACCGGGGCGCCGGTCGACCGGAGGCGACGTACGCCATCGAGCGCATCATGGACGAACTCGCCATCGAGATCGGCGTCGACCCGATGGAGATCCGGCGGCGCAACTGGATCAAGCACGAGGAGTTCCCGTTCACGACGGTGGCCGGGCTGACCTATGACTCGGGCAACTACGAGGCGGCGACGGCCAAGGCAATGGACCTGTTCGGCTACGACGAGTTGCGGGCCGAGCAGGCCAGCCGGCGGGCCGCCAACGATCCGATCCAGCTCGGCATCGGCATCTCGACGTACACGGAGATGTGTGGCCTGGCGCCGTCGCGGGTGCTCGGATCGCTGCGCTACGGCGCGGGCGGCTGGGAGCACGCCGGCGTACGGATGTTGCCGACCGGCAAGGTCGAGGTCGTCACGGGCTCGTCCGCGCACGGGCAGGGCCATGAGACGGCGTGGAGCCAGATCGTGGCCGACCAGCTCGGTGTCGGATTCGATGACGTCGAGGTGCTGCACGGCGACACCCGGCAAGCGGTAAAGGGCTTGGATACGTACGGGTCCCGCTCGCTCGCCGTCGGTGGGATCGCGCTCTACCAGGCCTGCCAGAAGGTGATCCAGAACGCGAAGCCGATCGCCGCACACATGCTCGAGTGCGACGTCAACGATCTCGAATTCACCAATGGCGCCTTCAGGGTGCGCGGCACGCCCGGCGCGGGGAAGACCATGGCGGACTGTGCGCTCGCGGTGTTCGCCGCGCACGATCTGCCCGACGGCATGGAGGCGAACCTCGACGCCGAGGCGGTGTACGACCCGACGAACTTCTCCTTCCCGCACGGCACGCACCTGTGCGCCGTGGAGGTCGATACCGAGACCGGTGCGACGAAGATCCGCAAGTACGTCGCCGTCGACGACATCGGCCGCGTCATCAACCCGTTGATTGTGGAGGGTCAGGTGCACGGCGGTGTCGCCCAGGGCATCGCGCAGGCGCTCTTCGAGGAGGCCATCTACGACGCCGAAGGCAACATGCTGACCGGCACGTTCGTCGACTACACGCCGCCGTCCGCGGCCGACCTGCCCGACTTGGTGACCGACCGGACGGAGACGCCGGCACCGGATCATCCGCTGGGGACGAAGGGCGTCGGCGAGGCGGGCACGATCGCGTCGACGCCGGCCGTGGTCAATGCGGTGGTCGACGCGCTGCGGCCCAGAGGCATCAATGACATCGAGATGCCGTGTACGCCCGAGCGCGTGTGGCGGGCAGCCAACCAGGGTTCCTCGGCCACACAAGGGGTGGGTCAGTGATTCCGTCGAAGTTCGATTATGCGAAGGCATCCGGTGTCGACGAGGCCGTGCGGCTGCTGGGCGAGGGTGGCGAGGACGCCAAGGTGCTCGCCGGCGGCCAGAGCCTCATCCCGTTGCTGCGGTTGCGGTTGGCCGCGCCGACACTCGTGGTGGACATCGGAGGCATCGACGAGATGCGGGGCGTACGCGACGACGGCGACGCGATCGTGATCGGTGCCGCCACCACGCATGCCGAGGTGCTCGCCGACCCGCTCGTCAACGAGTTCGCGTCGCTCGTGGCCAAGGCGACGGGTACGGTCGCCGATCGCCAGGTGCGTCACCGGGGTACGTTCGGCGGCGGGCTGGCGCACGCGGATCCTGCCGGCGACCTCCCGGCCGTTGCCATCGCGTCCGATGCCGTCTTCGACATCGCCGGTTCCGGTGGGCGGCGACAGGTCGCGGCGGCGGACTTCTTCGTCGACTACCTCACCACCGCACTCGGGCCGGACGACGTGCTGGTCGCCGTACGGCTGCCGAAACGGCCAGGCTGGGGCACGCACTATGAGAAGTTCAATCGCATGGCACAGACCTGGGCGATGGTCGGCGTCGCCGTAGCCGTACGCCGGGAAAACGGCTCGATTGCCGAGGCCGGGATCGGGTTGACGAACATGGCCTCGGTGCCGGTTCGGGCCGTCGGCGTCGAGGCGGCGTTGGTCGGTGCGAGTGCGACCGAGTCCGCGATCGCCGCGGCGGCGGCACATGCGGCCGAAGGTACGAGCCCGACGACCGATGTGTCGGCCTCGGCCGACTACCGGACACACATGGTCTCCGTGCTGACCCGGCGGGCCGTGGTCGCGGCGGCCGGGCTGGGCTAACGGTCGGACGCGGCCCGCC
>DASQPR010000278.1:0-2204 GCA_035643815.1 Micromonosporaceae bacterium
GGTCGGTGCCGCCGGAGCCGATCTCGTCCCGCGCGGCCGGCACACCGAAGAGCATGATGCCGCCGACACCAGCCCCGACCGCCTCGGCCGCCGCCTTTCGGAGTGATTCGCGCGAGTGCTGTACGACGCCGGGCATCGAGCTGATCGCACGTGGCTCGGCCAGTCCTTCGCGGACGAACATCGGCAAGACGAGCTCGGCCGGCGCGATCCGGGTCTCCTCGACGAGGCGGCGCATGGCCGGCGTTGTCCGCAACCGCCGCGGCCGTACCCGTGGCGGGTCGAATTCGAATCCAGGCATAGCAACCTCCTCCGGCCCGTCCCACGGGGACCGGGCCGTTAACGGCCTAGCGGAAGCGCAGCGCGGTCGGGCCCTGCACCTTGGCGCCACGACGCGACTTCGCTGGCATCGCGGCCAGCTTCTCGCGCAGCTCCACGGCGTAGGTCGCTAGCGCCTCTACGAGCTCCGGCACCGCGGCGTGCGTCGGCTGCGCGTCGACCCGAAGACCGGCCTCGGCCGCCGTCTCTGCCGTCTTAGGCCCGATCACCGCGACGACGGTGCGAGCATGCGGCTTGCCGGCGATGCCCACCAGGTTCTTCACCGTGGACGACGACGTGAACAGCACTGCGTCGAAGCCACCGGTCTTGATCGCGTCCCGGATCTCGGCCGCCGGTGGCGCGGCGCGGACCGTACGGTAGGCGGTCACGTCGTCGACCTCCCAGCCGCGCTCAATCAGGCCGGCGGCCAGCGTCTCGGTCGCGATGTCGGCCCGTGGCAACAGCACGCGGCCGACCGGATCGAGGATGTCGTCGTGTGGCGCAAACTCGGCGAGCAGGCCCTCCGACGACTGACCGGCCGGCACGAGCTCGGGCTGGATGCCGAACGATCGCACGGCGTCCGCGGTCGCCTCACCGATGCAGGCGATCTTCACGCCGCCGAAACTGCGGGCGTCCAGGCCGTGCTCGGCGAACTTCTCCCAGACCGCCCGTACGGCATTGACGGAAGTGAAGATGACCCAGGCGTACCGGCCGTCGACGAGTCCCTTGACCGCCCGCTCCATCTGGGCCGGCGTCCGGGGCGGCTCGACGGCGATCGTCGGCACCTCGCACGGGATCGCGCCGTAGCTGCGCAGCAGGTCGCTCATCACGCCGGCCTGCTCCTTCGTACGAGGTACGAGCACCTTCCAGCCGTACAGTGGACGGTTCTCCCACCAGCTCAACCGGTCGCGGTGGGTGACGCCCGCGCCGACCGTGAGCACGACTCGACCGGCAAACCCAAGCGCCGCCGCGACGACGCTGTCCACGGTGGACGTCGCGGTGTACTGCGTCTCGCCGGTCCCGTCGCCGGTGACGGCAACCGGTGTCGACGGCTCGACGCCGGAGGCCAGCAAGCCATCGCGAACAGCGCCAAGGTCGCCCGCGTCGACGGCGAGCGCGACCGAGCCACGAAAGGATGCGGCGGCCAGCCCATCGAAGTCGATCGTCGTCACGTCGTCGACATCGGCCGAGGTGCGTACGCCGGCCAGTGGTACGCCCGCGTACGTCGCCACGCCGGCCGCCTGCGAGACACCTGGCACGACCTCGAATTGCACGGCGGTGCGCGCGACGGCCTGCACCTCCTTGACCACCGACTCGTGCCCGAACGGATCGCCGGCGACGAGGTGAATCGCGTGCAGGCCGGAGCGGGCCGCGGACAGCAGCACCTTCGCGACGTCGCCGGGTGCGCCCTCGGCCGGGCTGAACTCGGCCTGATCGGGCGTGATCAAGCGGATCGATGTGAGCATCGACTCGGGCACGGTCCGGTCGAACACGACGTGGTCCACGCCGGCGAGGGCATCGTACGCACGGCGGGTGAGCAGGCCGGGGTCGCCGGGACCGGCGCCCACGAAACTGATCCGGCCAGTGGACTTACGGGTGCGGGTCATGCTTGCACTCCCAGTACGGTATCGGCACCGGCGGCGAGCAGGTCAGCGGCTAGTAGCCGGCCGACCTCCTCGGCGTCGGCGTGCGTTCCGGTGCGGGACAGTCGAAGGGCGACGCGCCCGTCGGGGCTGTAGACCGCACCGCGCAGGTGGATCTTCCCGGCATCAACCGATCCGGGTGGCGGAACATCAGCGAGTCCGGCGACTGGGGCGGAGCAGCCCGCCTCGAGCCTCGCGAGCAGCGCGCGCTCGGCAACGACTGCTGCCCTGGTCTCCGGATGGTCG
>DASQPR010000279.1:0-2507 GCA_035643815.1 Micromonosporaceae bacterium
ACGACGGCCGGCTGGTGGTGTGCGGCTTCGTCGACGACATCGCCGACCGGCTGCGCTGCGCGGACGTGGTCGTCACCAAGGCCGGGCCGGGCACGATTGCGGAATCGACATGCTGCGGCATACCGCTGATCGTGACATCCCACCTGCCCGGCCAGGAACGCGGAAACACCGAGTACGTCGTCGGTGCCGGCGCCGGCCGATACGCGCCGACGGTCGCCGGCCTCGTCCGCGAAGTCAGCCGGCTGCGCCGCGATCCGGTCGCGTTGGCCCGGTTGCGTAGCGCGTCGGCGGCACTGGGGCGTCCGCACGCGGCGGCGTCGATCGCGGCGCTGATCGCGGACACCACAGGAGTGCACGATGGTGCGCGCTAAGGCCGCCGCGGCGGTCGCGACGGCGATCTGCCTGGCACCAGTGGCGGCACAGATCCGGGTCGTTCGTCCGGCACGTACGTTGACCGACCGGTGGCAGCGGGTATCGGTGGCGCCGCGTGGCTCCACCCGACTCGGGATTAGTTTCCGGCCGCTGCAGGCCGCCGCGTTCGGGCTGGATCCCAGCGAGGCGCTTGACCGCCTGCTCGGGTACCCGATCGAGCTGGTACGTCTGGCCGCGTACTGGGATCGCATCGAGCCGGAGCCCGGTGCCTTCGACTTCGCGGAGCTGGACCGGCACATCGACGCGGTGGAGGCGGCCGATCGACAGATCATCCTCTGCGTCGGCGCGGTCAAGGCGTTCGGCTATCCCGAATACTTCGTACCGGCCCGTCACACGCCCGTACCGTTGCCGGAAGGCACGCTCATCGACGCGGCCAGTCACCGACCGTTGCTCGATGCGGCGTGCCGGTTCGTCGCCTCGGTGGTGCAGCGCTACCGCGACCGGCGGTCGGTTATCGCATGGCAGGTCGAGCACGATGCGGTCGATCCGCTCGGCATGGAGCACAGCTGGCGGCTGTCCACGGATTTCGTGGCTCGGGAGGTTGCGGCGGTACGTGCGGCGGACCCGAGCCGCCCGGTCCTGGTGAACGGGTTCCTGCCGACGTCCGTACCGGTAGCGATCTCGCAGCGATGGCGAACCCGGGGGCAGGGCGACTCGCTCGCGGCCGCACAGCGCCTCGCGGACATCGTCGGCATCGATTTCTACCCGCGCCACGCGGTCGCGACGATCGCCGGCCGCAGCGTCTACTTTGATGGCAGCCGTACGCCGTGGCAGCAGAAGCGGCGACGATCACTGTTCGCGGCGGGGCGTCCACTCATGGTGTGCGAGGGGCAGGCCGAGCCGTGGGAGACGGTTACCCGTCCACCGAGCGAACCAGGTCGCGGCATGTACAGCTGCCTGCCGGAGCACGTGATCGAGGCGTACAACCAATGCATGCGCTGGAACGACGGCGCCCCGGTTGCGCTGTCTGCGTACCTGTTCTGGGGCGCCGAATACTGGCTGCTGCGGGCGCGCGAGGGGGATATGAGCTACCTCAACGCATTCGAGCGTGTCGTCAACCACTCCTGATGGCAGCGCTACGCGTCGCACCACCCGCCGCCCCACGAACCGCAGACCGTCATACGGTCCAGAGCGCTTGGGTGGGTGACATCCGTGCGGCCCGCAACGCGGGCAGGAGGCCGGCGAGGGCGCCGATGAACAGCGCGGCGACCAGCCCGCCGGCCCAGGCGAGGGTCGGAATAACGGTGTTCCAGTGTTTGGTGTGGGCGTAGATGGCGGTGGCGGCGGCTCCGGTGGCGAGGCCGACGGCACCACCGACGGTGGCGAGCAGCATGGCTTCGGTCAGGAACTGGAGGCGGATGTGGCCTTTGGTGGCGCCGAGGGCACGGCGTAATCCGATTTCGGAGCGTCGCTCCAGCACGGAGATGACCATGGTGTTGGCGACGCCGATGGCGCCGACGAGTAGGGACACGGCGCCCAGGCCGAGGAATAGGCCGTTGAGCGCGGATTGCGCGGCGGCGCGGGCGACCAGCACGTCGGAGGGCTGGGAAACGTTGACCTGATTAGGGTGTTCGGGGTTGGCGGTCGCGGCGAGCAGCGCGTGGACGGCGTTGACCTGGTCGGTGGCCGTGCGCAGGTAGATCTCGGATGGGTTGCCGTCGAAGCCGAGGTAGGTTTCGGCCGCCGGGAATCCAATCAGCACTGCCGAGTCGATTTCGGGGGCGAGCACGGCGGGATTGAGGATGCCGGCCAGGTAGAACCATTGTTGGCCGACCCAGACACGTTCTCCTGGGTAGAGCCGGTCGATCCCCAGCCGTCCCGCGGCGGCGGCGCCGAGCACAGCGACGGGTTCGCGGGCGGTGGCCGCGTTGAGGAAGCGCCCTTGGGCGACCGAGGTGCCTGCCGTGGCGGGTAGGTCGAGACTGGTGGCCTGTACGGATAGCGCGTTGCTGTTGATCGACGGTATGTATGGGGTGCGGTAGACGTTCACGCCGCCGACTCCGCCGGTGTATTGCACAGACGTGATCGGACCGATCCGGGAGATCATGCCGGGGGCAGCAGCCGGGAGTTCGGCG
>DASQPR010000280.1:0-8206 GCA_035643815.1 Micromonosporaceae bacterium
CGGTGCAGCTGACCCTGGACGAGGAGATCCCGCCGGCGGTCGACCAGATCCGGTTCTTCGCCGGCGCGGCGCGCGTGCTTGAAGGCAAGTCGGCCGGCGAATACATGAAGGGCCACACGTCCTACGTCCGGCGTGAACCAGTCGGCGTATGCGCGCAGGTGACGCCGTGGAACTACCCGCTCATGATGGCGATCTGGAAGATCGCACCCGCACTCGCCGCCGGCAACACGGTGGTGCTGAAGCCGAGCGACACGACGCCGGCGTCAACGCTGCTGCTGGCCGAGGTGGCCGCCGAATTCCTGCCACCCGGCGTCCTCAACGTGATCTGCGGCGATCGCGAGACCGGCCGCGCCCTCGTGTCGCACCCGACCCCGCAGATGGTGTCGATCACCGGCTCGGTCCGCGCCGGCATGGAGGTCGCCAGCGCCGCCGTACCCGACCTGAAGCGCACACACCTGGAACTAGGCGGAAAGGCGCCGGTGATCGTCTTCGACGACGCCGATCTCGAATCGGTCGCCGAGGGCATCGCGATGGCCGGCTACTTCAACGCCGGCCAGGACTGTACGGCGGCGACCCGCGTGCTGGCCGGCCCGGGCATCCACGACGAATTCGTCGCCGCCCTCACTGAGCAGGCTCGGAACACGAAGACCGGCCAACCCGACGACGAAGACGTGCTCTACGGCCCGCTCAACAACGCGAACCAGCTCGCTCGCGTCGGCGGCTACATCGAACGGCTGCCGGACCACGCCGCGCTCGCCGCCGGCGGTGCCCGGGTCGGTGACCGGGGCTACTTCTACGCACCGACCGTGGTGTCCGGGCTCCAACAGGTCGACGAAATCATCCAGGAAGAGGTGTTCGGTCCGGTCATCACCGTGCAGCGGTTCACCGACGAGGATGAGGCCGTCCGCTGGGCCAACGGAGTGCAGTACGGCCTCGCATCGTCGGTCTGGACGCGCGACCACGGCCGCGCGATGCGCGTGTCCAACCGACTCGACTTCGGCTGTGTCTGGGTGAACACCCACATCCCGCTCGTCGCCGAGATGCCGCACGGCGGGTTCAAGCACTCCGGCCATGGCAAAGACCTGTCCATGTACGGCCTCGAGGACTACACCCGGGTCAAGCACGTCATGCACTACATCGGGTCCTGACCAGTTCCGAGCCCTGACCAGTTCCGAGCCCTGACCAGTTCCGAGTCGTGACCAGAGGAAGGTTGCCGCCCATGAGCGCGTCCGAGGATCTGCACAAGCGCCGGACCGCGGCCGTCGCTCAGGGCGTGAGCTCGACTATCACGTCGTACGTCGACCATGCCAGCGGCGGCACGCTCACCGACGTCGACGGTCGCGAGTGGATCGACTTCGCCGCCGGCATCGCGGTCACGAGCGTCGGCAACTCAGCGCCGCGCGTGGTCGAGGCGGTCCGGCGACAGGCCGAGCTGTTCACCCACACGTGTTTCATGGTCGCGCCGTACGAGGCCTACGTCGCCGTGTGCGAACAGCTCAACACGCTGACCCCGGGCCTGTTCGACAAGCGGTCGGCGCTTTTCAACTCGGGCGCCGAGGCGGTCGAGAACGCGGTAAAGGGCGCTCGCAAGGCGACCGGGCGGCAGGCGATCGTGGTGTTCGACCACGCCTATCACGGCCGCACCAATCTCACGATGGCGTTGACCGCGAAGAACCTGCCGTACAAGGACGGGTTCGGGCCGTTCGCCGGAGAGATCTACCGGGCGCCGATGTCGTATCCGTTCTACGACGGCCGGTCCGGCCCGGAGGCGGCCGCGCGGGCCATAGACCTGATCGAGAAGCAGGTCGGTGGGGCCAACGTCGCCGCGCTGTTGATCGAGCCGATCCAGGGCGAGGGCGGCTTCGTCGTGCCCGCACCCGGTTTCCTGGCCGAGCTGTCCGAGTGGGCGCACACGAACGGCGCCGTCTTCATCGCCGACGAGATCCAGACCGGCTTCTGCCGGACCGGCGACTGGTTCGCGAGCTCCTACGAGGGAATCGAGCCGGATCTTGTCACCACGGCCAAGGGCATCGCCGGCGGCCTGCCCCTGGCCGGCGTGACGGGACGCGCCGAGTTGATGGACGCGGTGCACGTCGGCGGCCTCGGCGGGACGTACGGCGGAAACCCGATAGCCTGCGCGGCGGCCCTCGCGGCCATCGAGACGATGCGGGACCTCAATCTCGCCGCGGAAGCGCTGCGCATCGGCGAGACCATGAAGCCGGCCCTGCGCAGCCTCGCAGATCGCTATCCGATGATCGGTGACGTGCGTGGCCGCGGCGCGATGATCGCGGTCGAGATCGTCGAGCCCGGTGGCATCGGGCCGAACGGGCCGGCACCGGACGCCGCGACGGCCGCCGCCGTGTCGAAGGCGTGCCACACAGCCGGACTACTCACGCTGACCTGCGGCACGTACGGCAATGTGCTGCGCTTCCTGCCGCCGCTCGTCATACCGCACGACACGCTGAATCGTGGACTCGACATCGTCGCCGACGCGTTCGCGAGCGTGTGCACCTGACGAACGGGCGATCGTCCGACGTCACGGGCCAATCGTTCTACCTCATGGGTGCGTCGTCGGATCGGCGCTCAGGTCGGTCCGACGCGCCGGCCGGTCGCGCGGCGGCACGATGGGCGATGACCGGCGGCGCGGCAACAGGACGAACGACAGGACCGCGCCGAACGCGAACAGCGCCGCACAGATCATCATCGCGATCCGGTACGAGCCGGTGAACGCGGCCGGGTCGCCGTACTCATCACCGGACAAACCGGCCACCAGCGGCAGCGCGGCCACCGCGAGCAGGCTGCCGGATCGCGCGACCGCGTTGTTGATGCCGCTCGCGACGCCGGCGAGCCGGTCGGGAGCGGCCGCGAGCACCGTCGCGGTCAACGGGGCCACCAGCAAGGTCATGCCGATTCCCATCAGGACGACTGGGCCGAACACGTCGCGCCAATAGCTCGCGCCCGCGTCGACACCGACCAGCAGCAACGCACCGACCGCGGTCGTCGCGGCGCCAATGGACAACGGCAGGCGCGCACCGATCCGCTTTCCGAGCGCGCCCGACCATGACGATCCGGCCAGCAGGATCAGCGTCATGGGGATCAACGCCGCGCCGGCCCGCAGCGCACTGAGCCCGACGACCTGCTGTAGTTGCAGCACGACGAAGAAGGCCATGCCGCCGAGTGCACCGTAGACAACAAGCGTGACCGCGTTGATCACCGTAAATTCGACCGACCGAAACAGGCCGGTCGGCATCATCGGTGCTCGGCTCCGGCGCTCGAACGCGACGAATGCAGCGAGGACGATCCCGCCGGCGACACCGGGCCAGAGCGAGTCGTTGACCAGGCCGAATGTGATGCCGCCCAGCCCGAGCGCGCCGAGTGCGGCCCCGGGGAGATCGAAGCGGCCGCCAGCGGCATCCACGTCGCGGCTCTCCGGCGCGTAGCGCAGGACAACGAGGATCGTCACCACGGCGAGCGGCAGGTTGATGAAGAAGATCCAGCGCCAGTCGAGCGTGTCGATCAGATAGCCCCCGATCAGCGGCGCGGCGGCACTGGCGACACCACCGAGTCCGGCCCAGAGCCCGATCGCGGGCGCGCGGTCGGCCGGTCGGATCGACGACTGGATCAGTGCGAGCGAGCCCGGGGTAAGCAGCGCCGAGCCGACGCCCTGCAGCGCCCGCGCAGCAACCAGCCAGCCGATGCCCGGTGCGAGACCGCACAACGCGGACGCCACGGCGAACCAGGCGACGCCGATCAGAAAGACGCGGCGCCGGCCGAACCGGTCACCGAGCGAGCCGCCGAGTAGGACGAGCGCGGCCAGCGGCAACAAGTAGGCGTTGACGGTCCATTGCAGGCCCCAGACCGGTGCGCCGAGGTCGCGACCGATATGGGGCAGCGCGACGTTGACGATCGATCCGTCGAGCAGCGCCATCGACGAGCCGAGGATGGTGCCGAGAAGGAGGCCCCGACCGGCGGCCGTACCGAGACGGATCTCCATGCCGCCAGCCTGTCACGCAACTGGGCGTCGGCCGGATGTCAGGGACGTCTCGCTGGTCACATTGACCGTGTCACTGCTCCCGCATCCCCCACGGCGAGCCGTACGCGGTGACCAGATCCAAGAACGGTACGGCGTCGAACGCCTCCGGCCCAAGCACCCCGGCGCCGGCCCACGTGCCGGACGCGAGCAGTTCGAGAGCGATCACCGGGTTCATGGCGGTCTGCCACACCACAGCCTGGTGGCCGTATTCGTCCATCGACCATTCGTTGTCGACAACGTGGTAGAGGTAGACCTCACGCGGTGCCCCGTCTTTACCGGTGCCCTTCACCCACGTACCGGCGCAGGTTTTTCCGGTCATGCGATCGCCCAGCGTCGCCGGATCGGGCAGGCACGCGGCGACCACGTCGCGCGGCGCCACGCTCACGCCGCCGACCGGAACCGGCCGCGTCGAGTCGAGCCCGAGTTTGTGTAGGGTCTTCAGCACCTCGATGAACTCGTTGCCGAGGCCGTATTTGAACGTGACCCGCCCGGCATCGACCCAGCGCGGAATGAGCAGCACTTCTTCGTGCTCGACATTCACACATTCGACTTCGCCGATGCCGTCAGGAAAGTCGAATGTCTCCGGCTCGCTGAACGGGGCGGTGGTGAACCAGCCACGGTCGCGCTCGAAGACGACCGGCGGGTTCAGGCACTCTTCGATCGTCGTCCAGATGGAGAACGACGGCGCGAAGTCGTAGCCGGCCACGGTGAGGTTGGCGCCGTCGCGCACACCGCACTCATCGATCGAGGAGAACAGGCGATCGGCCGCGTAGCGGGCGAAGACGTCCGACAGACCCGGCTCGACACCGATGCCGACCAGCGCGAGCCGCCCGGTCCGCTCCCACTTGTCGGCCACCGCGAACTGCTCGTCGCCGAGCTTGACGCCCGGCTGTTCGTACGGCCGTTCTTCGTGCGGGCGCGACAAGGACATCGCCATATCGAGGTAGTTGGCGCCGGCACCGAAGGCACCGTGAAAGATCGGCATCACGAAGCGCGGATCGACCGCGTTGAGCACGTGGGTGATCCGGTGTTCCCGGCACAGGTTGAGGATGTCCTGGGCGACGGACGCGTCGACCCGCGCAGCGGTGAAGCGCTCGTCGGACAGCGTGGCCACGGCGCGCTTCGACCGGTCCAGGTCGTAGTCGGCGACGACGAAGCACTCGAAGAAGTCGCGGCGGCGGGCGATGGCCGCCGCCGCTGATCCGACGCCACCGGCGCCGACACAGAGGATGCGCAAGGGTAGCCCCTTCGAGAAAGTTCACAATTCGGTCAGAGACACCCTACGCTGGGCGCGTCGACACGCTGGGCGCGTCGACCCAGGGCGACTGTCGTCGACCCGCTTGGAATGCCCACTCGCGGCGCCCGACACACCGGCACCGACCGCCCGCGACGGTCAGTCATCTCAAAATCCAGCACCGATAAGATGGCGTCCGTGCGACGGATTCCATAGAATCGAACGAATTCCACAACTGAATTAGTTGCCAACTGAGGATCTCTGGACGAGAATCCTTGCCGTGACCGAACCACCGTTCCTCGACGACGTCAACAAACACATCATCGACCAGCTCCAGCAGGACGGACGGATGTCCTACGCGGCGCTGGCCAAGAAGATCGGGCTCTCCGAGGCGGCTGCCCGACAAAGGGTTCAACGGATGCTCGACGCTGGGATGATGCAGATTGTCGCCGTCACCGACCCGCTGACCTTGGGCTTCCGTCGCCAGGTGATGGTCGGCATGAAGGTCGAGGGCGACATGCGGGCGGTTGCCGAGAAGATCGCGCAGATACCCGAAGTCGACTACGTGGTCGTCTGCGCCGGGAGCTACGACATCCTTGCTGAACTCGTGTGCACCGATGACGAGCACCTGCTCGGCCTCCTCAACGACAAGATCCGCACGATCGACGGCGTCCAGTCCACGGAGACGCACGTCTATCTGAAACTTGCGAAGCAGACCTATGCCTGGGGGACCCCATGAGCCACGACCACGATCAGGTCGACAGCCACACGCTTGACAACGACAAACTAGAGGCGGCCGCCCGCGACCACCTGTGGATGCACTTCACCCGGTTGTCGGCGTACGCCGACTCGCCGGTGCCGATGATCGCGCGCGGCGAGGGGCCGTACCTCTGGGACACCAACGGCAAGCGCTACATCGACGGTCTGGCCGGCCTGTTCGTCGTGCAGGCCGGACACGGCCGCCACGAGCTCGCCGACGCCGCCGCGAAGCAGGCGGGTGAACTCGCCTACTTCCCCATCTGGTCGTACGCGCATCCGAAGGCCGTCGAACTCGCCGATCGCCTCGCCGACCTTGCGCCGGGTGACCTGAACCGCGTCTTCTTCACGACCGGCGGCTCCGAGGCTGTCGAATCCGCCTGGAAGCTGGCCCGCAGCTACTTCAAGCGCGTCGGCAAGCCGGGGAAGGTCAAGGCGATCTCTCGCCACATCGCCTACCACGGCACGTCGATGGGCGCGCTGTCGATCACGGGGCTGCCCGGCATCAAGGCCGAATTCGAGCCGCTGGTGCCGTCCACGATCCGGGTGCCGAACACGAACTTCTACCGCGCCGGCGAAGCCTCAAGCAGGTTCTCCATGTCGTCGTCCAGCGCATCGGTCGGCACCGCGGGACCGGACGTCACCGACGTCGAGGCGTTCGGTCGGTGGGCCGCGGATCGCATCGCCGAGGCCATCGAGTTCGAGGGTCCCGACACGGTCGCCTGTATCTTCCTCGAGCCGGTACAAAACTCGGGCGGCTGCTTCCCGCCGCCGCCGGGATACTTCCATCGCGTTCGGGAGATCTGCGATGAGTACGACGTGTTGCTGATCTCGGACGAGGTGATCTGCGCGTTCGGGCGGCTCGGTGAATACTTCGGATCTCAGCGGTACGGCTACCAGCCCGACATCATCACCTGCGCGAAGGGCATGACCTCGGGCTACATCCCGGCCGGCGCGATGATCGCGAGCGATCGGCTGGCCGAGCCATTCCTGCGCGACGCAAACTGGTTTGCGCACGGCATCACGTTCGGCGGCCACCCGGTCGCCGCCGCGGTTGCGATGGCCAACCTGGACATCTTCGAGCGCGAAGATCTGAACGGCCACGTACGCAAGAACTCCCCGGTATTCCGTTCGCACCTCGAGAAGCTGCTCGATCTGCCGATCGTGGGCGACGTACGTGGCGACGGCTACTTCTTCGGCATCGAGCTGGTCAAGGACAAGGTGACCAAGGAGACGTTCAACGACGAGGAGTCCGAGCGCCTCCTGCGTGGCTTCCTGTCCAAGGCGCTGTTCGACGCCGGCCTCTACTGTCGCGCCGACGATCGCGGCGACCCGGTCGTCCAGCTCGCACCGCCGCTGATCTGCGACGAATCGATCTTCATCGACATCGAGCAGATCTTGCGGGACGTGCTGACCGAAGCGTGGACGCATATCTGATTCCCCCGTATCGGACGTGCGCCACACTGGTGTCCTCTGACCGCGACGTGTCGCGGTCAGAGGACACCGACCTCGGTCGCTCCCGGTATCGACACGCGGCTATCGAATCGCCACGTGGCCGGCGCACCCCGTGGCTCGGTATGGACCCCGTAGCTCGGAATGGAGCCGGCTGCTCGGACTGGACCCAGCCGCTCGGGACGGAAGCGAGAGTGACATGACGCTGCCCGACTATCGCCAGTTGTCGCACTGGATGGCCACGGTCGACGACGACCTGACCCCACGCCCGTCGCTCGCCGGGGATATCGACGTCGACGTGGCGATCGTGGGCGCCGGCTTCACCGGGTTGTGGACCGCGTATTACCTCGCCACAACTGATCCAACGCTGCGGATCGCCGTACTGGAGAAAGAGATCGCCGGATTCGGCGCGTCCGGGCGCAACGGCGGCTGGTGCTCGGCGCTCTTCCCCCAGTCGATCGGCACCCTCGCCCGGCGGCACGGTCGGGGACCGGCGATCGCGATGCACCGGGCGATGGTCGGATCGGTCGACGAAGTCGGCCGAGCGGCCGCCGCCGAGGGCATCGAGTGTGACTTCGTTAAGGGCGGTACGGTCGTGCTCGCCCGCTCCGAGCTGCAACTCGGCCGCGCCCGCGACGAGGTCGTCGAGTCGGACGACTATGGCCTCGGTCTCGCCCTCCTCTCCCGTGACGAGGCTCGGGCGCGACTCGATGCGACGAACGTCCTCGGCG
>DASQPR010000281.1:0-2630 GCA_035643815.1 Micromonosporaceae bacterium
ACCACCGCACCGGCCGTGCGCCGCTATGACACGCGCGTCATGACACGGGCGTCGCGAAGCGCAATGGCTGGGCCGCGTGCAGCGCCGTGACCTGCACGGTGCCCGGCGTGTTCACCTGCACGGTGCCGCCGTCGTTGCGAACACTGTCGACGACGCCGCCGGCGATCGACAGCGCCGCCTGCATGGTCTGCGGGTCGCCGATGGCCGTCATGCTGAGCGTTCCGCCGATGATCTGCCCGTCGACGTCGATACCGCCGGTGGCATCGCTGAAGTACGTCGACGCAACGATCCGTACGGCCGAGGAGCCCGTCCCGTTGATCTGCATGGCCTCGGCGCCGGCACCGCGCAGCTCTTCGACGGTGTCGAGCACGCGATCGGCGGAGATCTGCTGCTTCGACGCGGGGATCAGATCGATCACCAGGCCAGGGCCTGTGGCCGGCAGGGTGCCGCCGAGGATGCCGAGCTCATTGGCGCGCTTCGCGGCCGCATCGAGGGCGGCCTGTCGACTCTGCGCACCCGAGTTCAGCTGGCGGACGGTCGCTTGCAGGGAGGAGATCTCGGTGCTCAACCGATCGCGCCGCGCATCGAGGTCGGACAGGATCCGGACCAGGTCGTCCGGCCGGTCGTTGGCGAGCGTCGACTCGTTGGAGTTGCTGTGCACCTGCGCAATCAATGCGAAGCCGAGCAGGCCGATGAGGAGTGCGATGATCAGGTTCGCCGCCGTCAGTTTGGGCGTCCGGACAGCCGCGGTGAGGCGGCGCCAACTCGATCCAGACCCTCCGGCCGCCGCGTCCGCGCCGTCCGGCTCACCGACGGCATCCGAATCCGGACCCGCGACGCCAGCGGAATCCGGACCCGCGACGGCAGCGGCTTCCGAGTCGGCTACGGCCGCGGTTGACGATTCGGGCGCACGTTCGGACTCGGCGTCATGTCCCGTCGACGTCGGTGCGTCATCGGGGCGCTCGGCTTCATCCGTACCGTCGCAATCGCCGGAGTCGGCGATGGCGCCGTCGGCTGCCGCCTCGCGGTCGACGGCCGTCGCGTCATCTACGGCGTCGGAGGACTTGACCTCCCGCGTCGGTTCGGCCTCGGCCGGTGGCTCGATCGGCCGCTCTGGCTCGTCGTGTCGGTCGTCGGTCATGGCATCACCATCAGGCCCGGAACAGGTGCCGGCGGATCGCGGCGACGTTGCCGAAAATGCGCACACCAAGTACGACGACAACGCCGGTGGACAGTTGGCCGCCGACGCCGAGTTGGTCGCCGAGATAGACGATCAGCGCGGCGACGAGGACATTCGACACGAAGGAGATGACAAACTGCTTGTCGTCGAAGATCCCGTCGAGGCGGGCCCGAATGCCGCCGAACACCGCATCGAGAGCGGCGACGACGGCGATCGGGAGGTACGGCTGCAACGCCACCGGCACCGTGGGCTCGAGGACCACCCCGAGCACGATGCCGACGATCATCGCAAGGACGGCGAACATCAGGGGCCTCCGGGGGGTGGCGTCGCGGGCGGTGACTTCGGTGCGGGCGGGTTCGGTGCGGTGGACCCGGAGCCTGACGAGCCGGGCCCAGGTGACGCGAAGGGAGATGGCGCGACCGGCGATGGCGGCCTGATCGGCGTCGCGTACCGCAGGCCCGGATCGGCCGCTCCAGCGAGCCGGAGCCCATTGGTGGATTGCACCGCAAACTTCACGCCGTAGCTCGTCGCGAGGTAGCTGTAGAAGCCACCGACCGCCGACTTGCGCACGGCGTCGGCCATGCTCGACGGGCCGATCGCCTGGATCGAGTACGGCTCGGATAGTGGTGCCAGATCGACCAGGATCGCGTTGCCGGCGGCCCGGATCGTCGAGGTCGCGATCAAGCGCTGGCCGTTGATCGCGATCGCCTCGGCCCCGTCGTGCCAGAGTTGGTTGCTGATTACCTGTAGGTCGAAGTCGACGATGTGGCCCTGATCGGTGCTCTGAGCCTTGCCGGTCACCGGGTCGGTCGGGGCCGGCCCGCTGGCCAGCGTCACTGTGACTCCGTCGCCGGTGACGGCGCCGAGGCCGGCGCGTGCCTCAATTTGATCGAGCGCGGTCGAGTTCGGCCCGACGATCGCATCGCGCAGCGACGACGCCTGTTGGCGCAACTGCTCAGCCTGCTTCTGCTGCGCGTCGGTCTCGGCCTGCCGCTGCTGCACGTCCTGCGCAAGACTGTGCCGCGTCTTGCTCGCTTCCGGCTGCGTCGCGACCGTCTGTTGATAGGCCACCACCAGAAGCACCCCGGTCGCGATCAACGTGACCGTACGCAGCGTGAATCCCGTACGCCGGGCGGCCGGACCAGGCGGCCCGGACCTTGCTCGGCCGGCCGCCGCGTCGCCGTAACCCGCATCGAGGGGATTACGAAACAGCTCGGTCAGGAAGTCGACCGAGAGCTCAGGCGGCGTCGGCGACCCCAGCGGCTCGGCGCCCGGGACGCGCGGGCTCTCCGTGCCGGACGCGGGATCGCCCGAGGTCGCTCGCGAATCCGGCGCCGCCGGCTCCGCCGGAGACTCCCGGAAACCGAGACGGCGTAACAACGCGTCCGCGTGGTCGATCAACGCACGGCGGTTCATGCCGTGGCCACGCCCGTCGATGAATCGGAATGCC
>DASQPR010000282.1:0-8180 GCA_035643815.1 Micromonosporaceae bacterium
AGGGCGGCCAGGTGGGCGACATCCGTTGCTGGATAGGTCTTGGTTACCGCGACGAGGGTGACTTCGGTCGGACCGCGCCCGGCCGCCGTGCACGCGGATGCGATGCGCGTCCGTAGGCGCTGAAGGCTCGCGGCGATCTCGGCCGCCCGGGCCGAATCGCCAGCCGCCACTCCGTCCGAGCCGCTTGGCCCAGCGCCGTTGCCGGCGCCCGCTGTCGCTGCCGCGATGATCGGTCTCCCCAGGAAGTTCGTGGTCGCCGGCGGCCGCACGCCGCCGCCCGGCAAGCTCGTGGTCGCCCCCCAGCCGTGGCCGCGACACCGCCCGGCGCCGATGGTCAACCGGCTCGGGTCAGGCGCCGTTCTTCAGAAAATCTGGTACGTCGACATCATCGAACAACACCCGGCGAGGGGTTTGGGCGCCCACCGCTGGACGCGGCAACCCGCCGTTGGCGGTTGAGTCCGTGCTCACCGGAATCGTGACCGCGGGCTTGCGGGACTCGGCCGGCTTATACGCGGGTGTTCCGCCGTCGAATCCGGCCGCGATCACCGTCACGCGGACTTCATCGCCGAGCGCGTCGTCGATGACCGCGCCGAAGATGATGTTCGCGTCCGGGTGGGCGGCGTCCGTGACCAGCTGCGCCGCGTCGTTGATCTCGAACAGTCCGAGGTCGGAGCCGCCGGCGATCGACAGCAGCACGCCGCGGGCGCCGTCCATGCTCTGCTCCAGCAGCGGGCTGGAGATGGCCGCCTCGGCCGCCTCGACCGCCCGGTTGTCGCCGCGCGCGCTGCCGATACCCATCAGCGCACTGCCGGCGCCGCTCATCACGCTCTTCACGTCCGCGAAGTCCAAGTTGATCAGACCAGGAGTCGTGATCAGATCGGTGATGCCCTGTACGCCGGAGAGCAACACCTGGTCGGCCTGCCGGAACGCGTCCATCATGCTGATGCTGCGGTCGCCAAGCGCGAGCAGCCGGTCATTCGGGATCACGATCAGCGTGTCGCACTGGTTCCGCAACTCCTCGATGCCGACTTCGGCCTGCACCTGTCGACGCTTGCCCTCGAAGGAGAACGGGCGTGTGACCACCCCGATCGTCAGCGCGCCGATCTTGCGCGCAATGTTGCCGACCACCGGCGCGCCGCCGGTCCCAGTGCCGCCACCCTCGCCGCAGGTCACGAACACCATGTCGGCGCCCTTGAGCACCTCTTCGATCTCGTCCTTGTGGTCCTCGGCAGCGTTGTGCCCGACCTCCGGATTGGCTCCGGCGCCGAGACCTCGCGTCAGTTCCCGCCCGACGTCGAGCTTGACGTCCGCGTCGCTCATCAGCAGAGCTTGGGCGTCTGTGTTGATCGCGATGAACTCGACACCCTTGAGCCCGACCTCGATCATGCGATTCACGGCGTTGACTCCGCCGCCGCCGATGCCGACGACTTTGATGACCGCCAGGTAGTTGTGCGGAGGTGTCATCCCCGTCCTTCCCTCTAACCACTCGCGGCCAGGTAGATCGCGAGGGCGAGGAAAACCCTCACCCTCTACTAGAGACTTAGACATATGTCAACAACTGCCCCTCTGGCAAGGTATGCAACGCTTCGCCGCTAACCAAGGACCTCGTGCGGCGTGTCGCCGCCGGACCGGCCCTGGGATGCCAAAACGCGGCTGCGCCGACGTCCGGAGGCACTCCCCGGAGGGCGCCGACGTACGGGGCCGCTCCCCGGGCGGCGCCGAGGTCCGGGCGCTCACGCGACGCGACCGCGGCGCGCCGCAATCAGTGGACGGTGACCACATTCGGGGCGCTGACATCGATGACCGTGCCCGATCGACCGAGCAACGATGAAGCGACACGCGCCTTGGTGGCGTTGTCGGTCGCGTCGCCCCAGACGATCTCGCGGCCGCCGGTCAGCATGAGCTGGATCTCAACCGGCGTACGCGCGCTGACATGGTCCACTTTGTCGCGCAGGATCGGCGGCAGCGACGCCAGCACCGCGAGTGCGCCTACGGTGGCGGGATCGTCTGGTCCCGGATTCGTCAGGTCAACGACGACCACACCGGGCGGTACGCGGCCGACCGTACGGAAGGCTACGCCGCTCGCGTCGACCAGCCGGTACGACGTTGGTGCCGTCGGAGTCTTGGTCGGCGTCGGAGTCTTCGTCGCCGTCGGACTCTTGGTCACCGCCGCCGGATGAGATGCGGCCCCCGGCTGAGACGCGGTCACCGGCACCGCCGCGACCGGTGTCCGCAGCCGTACATCGATGATGACCGTCGACGGCAGGCGTCGTGACACGTCCGCGTGCGCGACGCCGACCAGGCCCTCGACCCGACGGGCCACCGCGCCGGTATCCAGACCGAGGAACGGTTCGCCCGGTCGCACTGCCGCCGCCGTTCGGATGTCGGTGGCTTTGACGAACCCGGCGCCGCGTACCTCGACATGCGCGACACCGAGCAGCGACGTGCCATAGCCGGCGTACCCGAGCCCGGCCACGAGGACGAGCACGGCCGCGATCACGATCAATGGCCGGGCGCGGCGCCACCGGCGAGCGCGAGCACGAGCGTTGAATCGACGCACCGACGGTGGGATGGCCGTGGCGGTGGCACGGACGAGCCGCCAGCGTCGGGTGCCCGAATCCATCACGGCCGACGCCTCAGGCGATCGGTTCCGACGGCGTTTCGGCGGCGTGCCGCGGCGCGTACGGCCGGGCCGTCTCTCCGGACGATCCACCCCGACCGTTCGGTCCGTCATCTCCGGGACCGAAGCCACTAGGGCCACGGCCATCGTCGTCACCCGGGTCGTCGCCGGCATGCTCGGCGAGTGCCGACACGAGCTGATCGCCCATCAACGAGATCGGCGGCGCACCCATGGTGACCACCACGTCACCCCGGCGCGCGCGGCGCAGCACCTCGCGCGGCACGTCGTCCCAGATCGGAACGAAGACCTTGTGCCGGGAGGCGAGGTCGACCGCGGCGGTCAGCGCGACACCGCCCTCCCCCGGCCCGCGATGCTCGCCCGGACCGAACACCTCGAGGATCACGGCCTGGTCGGCGATGGCCAGCGCGGTGGCGATCTCGGCCTGGAAATCACGGGTGCGATACATCCGGTACGGCTGGAAAACGACGATCAGTTGCCCATCGCCGGCGACGTCCCGCAGCGTCTCTAAGGCGGCGGTCATCGACGTCGGGTGGTAGGCGTACTCGTCGAAGACCCGCACCCCACCGGCGGTGCCCTTGAGCTCGAATCGGCGCCGTACGCCCGGGAACCCGGCCAGTGCCTCGACGATCGTGTCGATGTCCACGCCCAGCTTCGCGGCCGTCAACACGGCCGCGGCCGAGTTCAAGGCCAGATAGCGGCCGGGCACCGGCAACGTGATCTCGCCGAGCGGTTCACCGTCGAGGGTGGCCAGGTAGCGGGTGCCGGTGCCGGCGGTGACCAACTCGGTCAACCGCAGATTCGCGTCGGGCGCCTCGCCGTACGTGTAGACGGTCTGCCCGGCCGCGCGCACCTTCGCCGCCAGCTCACGCGTGCCCGAGTTGTCGGTGCACGTGACCACGAAGCCCTCGGCGGCGGTGAGCGCGGCGAACTCGGCAAATGCGTCCCGCAGGCCGGCGAGGTCGCCGTACGTGTTCAGGTGGTCGGCGTCGATGTTCGTGATGATCGAGACGTACGGTCGGTAGCGCAAGAACGACCGGTCGCTCTCGTCCGCCTCGACGACGAACAGTTCACCGGTGCCGTGGTGGCCGTTCGACCCGGCCTCCGAGATCTCGCCACCGATCACGAACGACGGGTCGAGACTCGCGTGTTGCAAGACCCACGTGGTCATCGACGTCGTGGTCGTCTTGCCGTGTGTACCGGCCACCGCGATCGCGCGCCGACCGGTCATCGCGGCCGCAAGCGCCTCGGAGCGGTGCAGCACGCGGAGCCCGCGCCGGCGGGCCTCGACGATCTCCAGATGGTCGGCCGGGATCGCGGTCGAGTAGACCACCGTGTCGACGCCGTCCAAGTTCGACGCTTGATGGGTCATGTGGATCGTGCCGCCGAGCGCGCGCAGGCCGGCGAGCGTCGGCCACTCGCGCAACTCGCTGCCGGTGACCGGGATGCCGCGGGTTAGCAGCAACCGGGCCAGCCCGCCCATGCCGACCCCGCCGATGCCGATCAGGTGAACCGTGCCCAGATCCTCGGCCGTGAGCATGTCCGCCCTCATACCCCCACCAAAATCATCTAGCCATCATCCCCGAGTCAGCCACTTCGTACATGAACGACCGCAACGCCTCGTCACCATCGCGACGGCCGTACGACGCAGCGCCCGAACTCATCTTCGCCAGCGCCACCCGATCGTGCGCTAAGCCGATGATGTTCTGTTCGATCCACGCCGACGTGAGTTCGCTGTTGTCGACGATGATCCCACCGCCGCGCTCGACCAGTGGCAGTGCGTTTCGCCGCTGTTCGCCGTTTCCGTACGGCAACGGCACGTAGATGGCCGGCATGCCGACCGCCGCGGTCTCCGCGCATGTCATCGCACCGCCCCGGCACAACGTGAGGTCGGCCGCCGCGTAGCCGAGCTCCATCTCCTCGATGAACTTCACGGTCACGTAGGGCGACGGCAGATCGTTCGGGATATCCACCCACTCGTTTCGCGCACCGATTACATGCAGGACCTGGATGCCGGCGGACGTGATCGCCTTGGCCGCACCGGCCATCGCCAGGTTGATCGCCCGCGCGCCCTGCGACGCACCGAACACGAACAGCGTCGGCAGATGCGGCTGTAGTCCGAAATGCGCGCGCGCCTCTTGTTGCCGGGCCTGCCGGTGCAGCGTCGAGATCGCGGTGCGCAGCGGCACGCCGGTCACCCGCGCATGCCGCAACGACTCGACCTGCTCTACCTGGTACGGGAAGCCGACCGCCACATTCTTCGTAAACCGCATGCCCATCTTGTTGGCCACACCCGGCGGCACGTTCACTTCGTGGATCACGGTCGGCGTGTGTCGCCGCCATGCCGCGAGGTAAGCCGGCACCGACACGTACCCGCCGAAGCCAACCACGATGTCGGCCTGGACGTCGTCCATGACCTTTCGCGCGGCCCGCGTCGACCGCACCATCCGGTCGGGTGTCCGGACCAGATTCATGTTCAGCGATCGCGGCAACTGGAACGCCGGCACCAGCCGCAGGTCATAGCCGCGCGGGGGGATGATCTCGTTCTCCAGGCCCCGCGGGGTGCCGAGGCACGTGATGCGCAGCGACGGGTCGTGGCGGCGAAGGCAGTCGGCGAACGCCAACAACGGGTAGATGTGACCACCGGTGCCGCCACCCGCGAGCACCACCGACCGCACCTGCCCCATCAGTCTCTCCTCATTGCCGTCCGGCCCATCCACCGCTTATGTCACCCCGCATCATGCCTGACCCCGCATCATGCCTGGCGGCTCGGCGTCGGTCCGAGGCGGCTCGCACTCAGCCGTTGTCGCGGCGACCCCGCCCAAGCGAAGCGCCCCGGTCACGCGGTGCGGTGGGCCGGTCGGCGGCGCCGTCCTGCGATTTCGCTGCCCCACGGGTACGTCCACCCGCCCGGCCGCCCACCGGACCGGTCCGGAACGCGTCCGATCGCGTCGGCTCCGATCCCAGCGCATCCGGGCGCAATCGCTCGGGGCGACGCGGACGCGGGGGCGGGACCCGGCGCCGATCCCGGTCCGATCGGTCGGCGTTCCGGGACGGCTCAGGCCCGGCGCGGCGCGGTCGTCGATCGGTATCGCCGTCGGCTCCGGGCAATGCGGGCAGCGGTGCCCAGAGCAGGCGTACCCACCGGTCGGGCGGACGGGCATGCAGAGCGCGAGCTGCATCCGGCTCCGCCCGCGCGAACGACGCCAGCACACCGACCGCGGCCAGTACGACGACGAGCGCCGAGCCACCGTCGGAGATGAACGGAAGCGGCAGGCCGGTGATCGGCAGGATGCCGATCACGCCACCGATGTTGATGGTGGCCTGGCCGACGAGCCAGGTCGTGATGCCGGCGGCCGCGATGCGCCGGAACGGGTCGGCCGACCGGCGGGCGATCCGGAATCCGGTGTAGGCGAGCACACCGAGCAATGCGAGCACGACGAAGCAGCCGACGACACCGAGCTCCTCGGCGATCAGCGCGAAGATGAAATCGTTGTGGGCGTTGGGAAGCCGGCCCCATTTCAGGTGGCCCTGGCCCAGGCCGACGCCGAACCAGCCGCCGTTGGCGATCGCGTAGCGACCTTCCAATGCCTGGTAACACGGGTTGTTGGGGTCGCTCACGTCGCATTTCGCCGGTGACGACAGGAAGCCGGTCAGTCGTTGGACACGGTAGCTCTGGACGAGCACGAGCGGGATGATCCCGGCGACGCCGACCGCGGTCAGCCACCCGAACACGCGCAGGCGGACGCCGGCGGCGTACATCAGGCCGACCAACAGGATGGCCATACAGATCATCGTGCCCAGGTCGCCGTAGCCGACGAGGAGCAGCATCAACACGGCGCCGGGCACCAGGTTCCCGGCGATGTCGCGGAAGCGCTTCTCGGTGTTCCCGGCCTGCGCCAGCACACCCGCACCCCACAGCGCCAGCGCGAGTTTGCCCAGCTCGGACGGTTGCATCTGTACGGGACCGAGATAGAGCCACAGGTCGTCGACGCGGATCGGTCCGATTCGTGGTGCACCGAGTGCACCGATGCTGACGAGTCCCTGTGCGAGGTCCTGGACGCCGACGAGCAGCAGCGCGACGGCCATCAGGGGCCGGGCGACGGCTCGGTACGTACGCATTGGCAACCGCTGGGTGAACCAGAACGCTACGAGACCGATCAGCGCGTACACGGCCTGCCGGGTCACCGATGCGTACGGATTGCCGCTCGTCACGTACGCCTCGACGCTCGTCGCCGAGAAGACCATGACGAGACCGATCACGAGCAGCAGGCCGGACGTCGCGAGCAACAGGTAATACGACGAGAGTGGGCGGGCGAGAAGGCCACGCAGCGCGGCCAACGGATCGTGCCCGGCGGCTTTCGGGTTCGACGCCTTCGGCGCCTTCGACGCCGGACGCCCACCGCGCGCGGACTGGCCGCTCGATGCCGCCGTGGTCCGGCCGGGCCCGACGGCGACCGTGCTGCCCGGCGGAGCTTCGGTGTCCATTCGGCACCTCCTCGGTCGCGTCGGCGTGGTTACGGTCGCCGCGATGTTGACCGTCGCCGCGACTGTGAGCCGGTCGCGCTGCCTGCCGTCGGCCGGCGCCGCGACTGATGGCCGGTCGACCTGCCTGGCGTCAGCCGGCCGGGCCCAACGCGCGCACGGCCGCGGCAAACGCGTCGCCACGCGCGCTGTAGCTCACGTACATATCCTTGCTTGCGGCCGCCGGCGCGAGCAGCACCGTGTCTCCCGGCCGGGCGAGGCTGGCCGCGGCCACGACCACCTCTCCCATCGCCCTATCATCGGTGGTCGGCACGTCGACAACTGGCACATCCGGCGCGTGTCGCGCAAGTGCCGCGATCACCTCGGCGCGATCGACGCCGAGCACCACGGCGCCGCGGAGCCGGTCGGCGACCGATGCGACCAGGTCGTCGACGTCGACGCCCTTCAGCTGGCCGCCCGCGATCCACACGATCGACGGGTAGGCGGCCAGCGATGCGGACGCCGCATGTGGATTCGTCGCCTTGCTGTCGTCGACGTACGTGATGCCGGCGATCGTCGCCACCGTCGCATTGCGGTGCGGCTCGGGCCGGTATCCAGCCAATCCGGCCCGTACGGCGTCCGGAACGACTCCGTACGCCCGGGCCATCGCGGCGGCCGCGAGCGCGTTGCTCACGTTGTGTACGCCCGCCGGCCGGATCGCGCTGGCCTCGATCAGCGGCACCGACACATCGGCATCGGCGTCACCGGACCAGTCCACGCGGTCGACCAGCATGCCGTCCACGACGCCGAGCTGGCCCGGCCTCGGCACGCCGACCGTGAAGCCGACGGCGCGGCCGGTGACGTTCGCGAGTCCGGTTGCGACCAGCGGATCATCCAGGTTGCCGATGGCAACACCGCCGGCCGCCGGGCTGGCCGACCGCCATATCTCGAATTTCGCAGCGACGTACGCCTCGAATGTGCCGTGCCACTCGAGGTGGTCGTCGGCCGCGTTAAGAAACGCGCCGACCTCCGGCGCGAGCATCGATGACCAATGCAGCTGGAAACTCGACAGCTCGAC
>DASQPR010000283.1:0-5805 GCA_035643815.1 Micromonosporaceae bacterium
GACGAGCAACTCACGCGAGCCAAGTTCCAAGAGCTCACTGCTGATCTGCTCGAGCGCTGCCGCTCGCCGTTCGAACAGGCCATCAGCGACGCGGGGGTCACGAAGGAGCAGCTCGACCACGTGATCATGGTCGGCGGCTCCACCCGCATTCCCGCCGTACAGAGCCTGGTCCGCCGGTTGACCGGCGGCAAGGAACCCAACATGACGGTCAACCCGGACGAGGTCGTCGCCGTCGGCGCCGCGATTCAGGCCGCCGTGCTCAAGGGCGAGGTAAAAGACGTCCTGCTCCTCGACGTGACACCGCTGTCGCTGGGCGTCGAGACGCTTGGCGGGATGATGACGAAGGTCATCGAGCGGAACACGACGATCCCGGCGCGCCGTACGGAGGTCTTCAGCACGGCCGAAGACAATCAGCCTGGCGTGGATATTGTGGTGCTGCAGGGCGAGCGTGAACGCGCCGCCGACAACCGCGTGCTTGGCCGGTTCCGGCTGGAAAACATCCGGCCAGCGCCGCGCGGCGAGCCGCAGATCGAGGTCACATTCGACGTCGACGCGAACGGCATCCTCAACGTCTCCGCGCGGGACCGTGACACCGGTGCCGAACAGCGCATCACGATCAGCGAAAGCTCGAACCTCGACGCCTCCGAGGTCGAGCGAATGGTTCGCGATGCCGAGGCGCACCGTAGCGATGACGCGCGACTGCGCGAGGTCGTCGACGCACGCAACGAACTGGATGCGGCCGCCCACGCGGTACAGCGCCGGCTGGACGAGCTGGGCTCCTCGGTGCCGGTCCATGAGAAGGCCCGCGCCGAGATGCTCGTCGGCGATGCCTCACAGGCGCTCAAGGAGGAGGCACCGCTGGATCGGCTGCGCTCGTTGACCGGGGAACTGCGTCAGGTCGCGCAGAGTCTGTCGGCTTCGGCGGCCGCCGGTGCGCAGGCCGACGGTGGCGGTGGTGCACAGGCCGATGCGGGCGGCCCGACACCGGGGACCGGTGAGCAACCCGCCGACGACGATGTGATCGACGCCGACTTCAGCGAGGAGTGAGCGCCGTGACGGAGCCCAGCGGCGCGCCGATCTCCGGCGGCGCTGCGGACCACAACGGCCACAGCCCTGATGCCCGGGGCGGTGAGGACGTGCGGCTCGACAACGACGCCGCGACGATCGACGCGCTGCGGGCGCGGATTGCCGAGCTCGAGGACCGCTGGCGTCGCGCCGCCGCGGACCTGGACAACGTCCGCAAGCGCTCGGCCCGCGACGCCGTTACCCAACGGGCCGACGAGCGGAACCGGGTCACGGCGGCGCTGTTGCCGGTCCTCGACAACCTGGATCTCGCGCTGGAACACGCCGACGCCGATCCGCAAAGCGTCATCGCGGGTGTTCGTGCGGTGCGTGATCAGGCGGCCGATGCGCTGGCCGCGTTGGGGTTCGCCCGCGATGACGACACGGGCGTCCCGTTTGACCCGGCACGGCACGAGGCCGTGGCGGTCGTCAACGATCCGGCGGCGGCGCCGGGCACGATCGTTCGGGTGGTACGCCCGGGCTACGGCGACGGCGATCATCAACTGCGCCCTGCGTCGGTGGTGGTCTCCTCCGGAGTCGGCGATGGCCGCTAATGGTGACCTGTACCAGGCGTTGGGGGTGCCGCGTACCGCCAGCGCGGCGGAGATTCAACGTGCCTACCGGCAACTCGCACGCCAGTACCATCCGGACGTGAACTCCGATCCCGAGGCGGAGGAGCGGTTCAAGGCGATCGGTGAGGCGTACGAGGTGCTCTCCGATCCGGACAAGCGTCGACGCTACGACGCGTACGGCCCGGATTTCCGGCGCGTGCAAGAAGGTGCCGGTCCGCCGCCGCGCGGCCGCCGTGCACGTGCCGGCGCACGATCGGGGGGCGCTGCCGGGGACTCGGGCGGCCGACCCGATGAGGAGGTCTGGTTCAGTACCGGCGGCGGCGACGTCGACCTGGAGGACCTGCTCGGCGGCATGTTCGGCGGTCGGCGCGGCTGGGGGTCGATTCCCGGTGCAGACCAGGAGGCTCAACTCGAGCTCTCGATCGAGGATGCCTATCGGGGCGGGCGACGGCAGGTAACCCTGGCCGGACCAAGCGGTGCCCGCACGTACGACGTGACGATCCCGGTCGGCGTCGTGGATGGTCAACGCATCCGGCTGGCCGGCCAGGGTGGGCAGGGCAGTGACGGCGCCGCGGCGGGCGACCTATACCTGGTGGTTCGGATCGCGCCGGATCGCCGCTACCGGGTACACGGACGCGATGTCACCACGACGCTTCCGGTCACGGCGTGGGAGGCCGCTCTCGGCGCCAGCGTGACCGTGCCGACTCCCTCCGGCGACAAGAAACTCACCGTGCCACCTGGGACGTCCAGCGGCCGCCGACTGCGGCTGCGCGGGCAGGGCATCCCGAATCCCCGCGGCAAACCCGGTGACCTGTATGCGGAGGTACGCGTCATGGTGCCCCCGACGCTGACCGCCGAGGAGCGGCGGCTGTTCGAGGAGCTCGCCGCCGCATCCACGTTCAACCCGAGGAGTAAGCCATGACCGGCACTCTCGCGATCATCCGGGTTGGTAGCGCCGCCAGCGGCATGGACCTCGACGCGTTTGCGGCGGCGTGCGGTTTGCATCCGGAGCTGGTGCGCCGATTCGCGGCCCTCGGTTTGGTTGAACCGGGCACCGATAGTAGCGGCCATCTGTGGTTTCACCCTCGAGATGTATCAAGGGTCGCCCGCATCCAACGCCTACGCGCCGGTCTCGGCCTCAACTACGCCGCAGTCGGCCTCGTCCTTGACCTATTGGACCGCCTCGCCACGCAGGGTGGGTCCGGAGCCGGAGGCAGATCGTGGATCTCAATCGACTAACGCAAAAGTCGCAGGAAGCCCTGCATGACGCACAGACCAAGGCGCTGCGATTCGGGCACAGCGAAGTAGACGGCGAACACCTGCTGCTCGGCCTGCTCGAACAGCCCGACGGGCTGGCTCCCCGACTGTTGCAGCGCGCCGGTGCCGACCCCGACACGTTGACGAAGGCGATCGACGCGGAACTCGGCCGCCGACCACGCGTGAGCGGCCCCGGCGTCGCGCCGGGCGAAATCCGGGTAACACAGCGACTCGGGCGATTGCTCGACAGCGCCGCCGCCGAAGCCGGCCGGCTCAAGGACGAGTACGTCTCCGTCGAACACCTGCTCCTCGCGCTGATCGGCGAGGGCGTCGAGACCCAGTCCGGACGCGCGCTTCGCGACCAACACGTGACTCGTGAGTCGTTCCTGTCGGCGCTGACGGCGATCCGCGGACACCAGCGCGTCACCTCCGCGATGCCGGAGGCCGCCTACGAGGCGCTGGAGAAGTACGGCCGCGACCTGGTCGCGGACGCATCCGAGGGCCGGGTCGACCCGGTCATCGGCCGCGACGGCGAGATCCGTCGAGTGATACAGATCTTGTCCCGCAAGACGAAGAACAACCCGGTGCTCATCGGCGACCCCGGCGTCGGCAAGACAGCCATCGTCGAAGGCCTCGCCCAACGCATCGCTAGCGGCGACGTACCGGAAGGGCTGCGGGACAAGACCGTCTTCGCACTCGACATCGGCTCGCTCGTGGCCGGGGCGAAGTACCGCGGCGAATTCGAGGAACGGCTCAAGGCGGTCCTCAACGAGGTACGCGCCGCGCAGGGCCGCATCCTGTTGTTCGTCGACGAGTTGCACACCATCGCCGGCGCCGGCGCCGCCGAAGGCGCGGTCGACGCGGCAAACATGCTCAAACCCATGCTCGCCCGCGGCGAACTACACATGATCGGCGCGACGACACTGGATGAGTACCGCACCCACATCGAAAAGGATGCCGCCCTCGAACGACGCTTCCAGCCCGTCATTATCGACGAGCCGTCGGTGGAAGACGCGATCTCGATCCTGCGCGGCCTGCGCGAGCGGCTTGAGGTCTTCCACGGCGTCAAGATCCAAGACAATGCGCTGGTTGCCGCGGTCACCCTCAGCCATCGCTACATTTCCGACCGGTACCTGCCCGACAAGGCGATCGATCTGGTCGACGAGGCGTGCGCGATGATCCGAACCGAAATCGACTCGATGCCGGCCGAGCTGGATGAACTCACTCGCCGCGTCACTCGGCTGGAGATCGAGGACGCGGCGCTGGCGGCCGAGGATGACCCGGCCAGCAATGCCCGCCTTTCCGAGCTGCGAGCCGAACTCGCCGACCTGCGTTCGCAGGCCGACGCCACCCGCGCCCAATGGGAATCCGAACGGCAAGCGCTGCGGAAAGTACAGGAGCTGCGGCGCGAGATCGAGCAGGTGCGCCATGAGGCCGAACGAGCCGAACGCGACTACGACCTGAACCGGGCGGCGGAGCTGAGTCACGGACGCCTGCCCGAGCTGCAACGCAGGTTGGAAGCCGAGGAGGAACAGCTCGCCGCCAAGCAGCACACCGGTCGCCTGCTGCGTGAGATCGTCACCGACGAGGAGATCGCCGGCATCGTCGCCCGCTGGACCGGCATCCCGGTGGCCCGGTTACAAGAGGGTGAACGGGCCAAGGTGCTTCGCCTCGCCGACATCCTGCACGACCGGATCGTCGGTCAGGACGAGGCCGTGCAACTCGTTGCCGACGCGGTGATCCGGGCCAGGTCCGGCATCAAGGACCCGCGCCGGCCGATCGGGTCGTTCATATTCCTCGGCCCGACCGGGGTCGGAAAAACCGAGCTGGCCAAGGCGCTCGCGGTGGCCCTGTTCGACACCGAGGACAACATGGTCCGCGTCGACATGACCGAGTATCAGGAACGGCACACGGTCAGCCGCCTCGTCGGATCGCCGCCTGGGTATGTCGGCTACGAGGAGGGTGGCCAGCTGACCGAGGCCGTACGGCGCAAGCCCTACACCGTGGTGCTCTTCGACGAAATCGAAAAGGCGCACGCGGACGTGTTCAACATCTTGTTGCAGGTCCTCGACGACGGCCGGCTCACCGACGCGCAGGGCCGTACGGTCGACTTCCGCAATACCGTCATCATCATGACCTCCAACATCGGGTCGGAGTTCCTGCTCGACGGCGTCACGTCGAACGGCGAGCTGTCGACGCCGGCGCGCGAGAAGGTGATGGCCGCAATGCGAGGCCACTTCCGGCCGGAGTTTCTCAACCGCGTCGACGAGATCGTCCTGTTCAAGCCGCTGACCGAGGCCGAGATCGAGCACATCGTCGATCTGATGTTCGGCGAGCTACGGGCCCGGCTCGCCGAGCGCCAAACTACCCTTGAGGTAAGCGACCAGGCACGGCGGTTCATCGCCGAGGCAGGTTTCGACCCTGTCTACGGTGCCCGGCCGCTGCGCCGGTTCATCTCGCGCGAGGTGGAGACACGCATCGGCCGGGCACTGCTGACGGGCGATGTAGAGCCGGGCGCTGTGATCCGGGTCGGCGTGGTTGCGGGTGAGCTCGACGTCGAATATCGAAACCCGGTCGAGGCGACGCCGTGACCGCGGCCGCCTCCGAAATCGTTACCTGCCCGCGTTGCGGGCGCCGCAACCGTGTCCCCGCCGCCGCCAACGGTGCACCGCGGTGCGGGAACTGCCACCAGCCGCTGCCGTGGATCACCAGCGCCGATGACGATTCGTTCGCCGAGGTTGTCGACGCTGCGCGGCTGCCTGTATTGGTCGATCTGTGGGCCGTCTGGTGTGGACCGTGCCAGGTCGTGAGCCCGGCACTCGAACAGGTCGCCCGAGACCTTGCCGGGTCGGTCAAGCTCGCCAAGGTCGACGTTGACGCCTCGCCCAAGACGTCGGCGCGTTTCGCCGTGCAG
>DASQPR010000284.1:0-11896 GCA_035643815.1 Micromonosporaceae bacterium
TCACGCGGACTTTCAGGGAACTTTCAGCTAGACCCCAGGCATGCTTCAGGGATGGGGTCCAGAATCGATCGCATGGGGGAACGTGGCAGCGTCGCACAATCCGGGGGTGCGACGTTGGCCGGCGGGGCGCAGGCAGAAGCACGACTGCTCGTGGTTGAGGACGACCCGAACATCGTCGAGCTCCTTTCAGCTAGTCTGCGCTTCGCCGGCTTTACCGTGCAGACCGCGGCGAGCGGGGTTGCCGCCGTCGACGCTGCCCGCGAGTCCCGCCCCGATCTTGTCGTACTCGACGTGATGCTGCCCGACCTGGACGGATTCGAAGTCGTCAAGCGCATGCGGGCCGAGGGCATCCGTACGCCGGTGGTGTTCCTGACCGCCCGTGACGCGACCGAGGACAAGATTCGCGGACTGACGCTCGGCGGCGACGACTACGTGACCAAGCCGTTCAGTCTCGAGGAGTTGACCGCCCGGATCCGCGCCGTGCTCCGGCGTACCGCGGGCGAAGAGCCGCCGGCCCGACTGAAATTCGCCGACCTGGAATTGGACGAGGAGTCACACGAGGTGTGGCGGGACGGCCGCCGGGTGTCGCTGTCGCCGACCGAGTTCAAGTTGCTGCGTTACCTGATGGCCAACGCCGGCCGCGTGCTATCCAAGGCGCAGATCCTCGATCACGTGTGGCACTACGACTTCCGTGGCGATGATTCGATCGTCGAGTCGTACATCTCGTACCTGCGGCGCAAGGTCGATATCGTCGAGCCTCGACTGATTCACACCTTGCGCGGCGTCGGGTACGTCCTGCGCATGCCCGTCTGAGGCGGAGGCGACGATGGCACGGCCCTGGCCGCTGCGTACGCGTCTGATCGCCGGCATTCTGGCGCTCGTCGCCTTGTCGCTGCTGGCGATCAGCGTGATCAGTTACGTCGGCTTGAACCGTTATCTGGTGGGCCGGATCGACCAGGAGCTGATCTCGACCGCGCAGAAGCCCAGCATCCTGACGCTGCGCGACGCGCCGCCGTCGGGGGCGTTCGTCCTGCCCACGAACTGGCTGTTCGCAAGCAAGACGTCGAACGGCATGGGCCCGGTCTTTCCTGACCTGCCGGTCAAGAGCCAGCCGACCTGGCCGCGGTCCGCGACCGAGGTCGCAGACCTACCCAGGCAGCCCTACACATCACGAGCCTCCGACGGGACGGACTGGCGCCTGCTCGCGTTTTACAACCAGGAGGGTCAACTGGACTTCCTCGGCCAGTCGCTGACCGACGTCGAGGGGTCGATCCACCGTTTCCTGCTGATCCAGCTGATCGTCGGTGGCGGCACGTTGTTGATCATCACGGCTATCGGAGCCGAGGTGATCCGCCGGAGCCTGCGTCCGTTGACGCAGATCGAGGCGAAGGCAGCCGCGATCACCGCAGGCGACCTGACGCAACGCGTACCCGAATACGAACCGAACGCCGAAGTCCCCAAGACGGAAGTCGGCACGCTGGGCCGGACGCTGAACACCATGCTCGACGCGATCGAGCAGGCGTTCCAAGCGCGCGCGGACTCCGAAGCGCTCGCCCGCGACGCGGCCAACGCGGCTCACCAAGCGGAGTTGCGAGCGCGCCGTTCCGAAACGCGCATGCGCCAATTCGCCGCCGACGCGTCGCACGAACTGCGGACGCCGTTGACGACGATCCGTGGCTTTGCCGAGCTATATCGGCAGGGCGCAGCCCGCGATCCGGCCGAGGTCGCTCGTCTGATGCGTCGGATTGAGGACGAGGCCCAGCGGATGGGCCTGCTCGTCGACGACCTGCTGCTGCTCGCCCGGCTCGATCAGGAGCGGCCGTTGGAGCAGATCCCGGTCGATCTTCGCGTGGTGGCGGCGGACGCCGTCGCGGCCGCCCACGTCGTCGCGCCGGCCCGGCCGGTGTCGCTCGACGTGGTCACTGGAACAGGCCCGCTCATCGTGACCGGTGATGAGCTGCGCATCCGCCAGGTCGTGTCGAATCTGATGACGAACGCGCTGACGTACACGCCGGCCGAGACGCCGGTCGTGCTCCGCCTGTCGGCCGACGTCGGCAGCGCTGGTCGGCTCGCCCAGGTCGATGTCGTCGACTCCGGCCCGGGCCTCGACGACGATCACATGGCGCACGCCTTCGAACGCTTCTACCGGGGTGACACCGCCCGTACGCGTCGGGCCGAGGGTGGTCACTCCAGCGGCACGGGCCTCGGGCTCGCGATCGTCGCGGCCCTGGTCAAGGCCCACGGCGGTACGGTGGAGGCGAGGCGTACGCCGGGCGGCGGCGCGACCTTCCGGGTCCGCCTGCCGCTGGAGCAGCCGCACACCGGCGACGAAAGTGATGACGCCGACGAGAGCGATCGCCGACCGGGGAATCATCCCAACGGGAGCCATATCGAGCACGCCGTTGATCGTCGCGGCGATGAGCCGGGAGATCATCCGGCCGACGGTAGTGACGATCGTGGCGAACCAACCACAAACGTCGCCAACGAGCCCATTGCCTTGCCGAAAAAATAGCGGCAAGTCATATCTAGCTGCTCAATAGCCGGCAAATGCACGTCTGCCGGCATGATTCCCAGCCAACTTGCAGTCGAACGCCAGGTTCGACGAAGACCGATGAGGAAATCTAGGTGTCATGAGCGACAACGACAGGAACGACGAGCGCCCGACCGAGCCGGCCGAGCCGACATCCGGCCCGGGTCACCAGGGCGGCGTTGCCGATGCCAACGACGCGGCCCGCGGCTGGCGCCCGTCAGCGGACGAGCCCCGCTCCGACGCCACCGACGCGCCGAGCGCGGGTGTGCCGGCCGAACAGCCACCGGCGGCGACGGGTGACGCGGCATCGACGCCGGGCGCGGGTTCGGCTGGCCCGACCGGTCCGCACGCCGGCCAGCCGGCCGACCAGACCACGACACCGCAGCCTTACTCGGGCGCGACGTGGCCACCGCCGGCCTACGGTCAGCAGCAGTACGGCACGGCGCCGACGTCCGGCGCGGCCGCGCCGAGCTACGGCGCCACCCCGATGCCGGGCGCCACGCCGACATCGGGCGCCTCTCAAACATCGGACGCCGGGCCGACCTCGGGTGCCGCGAGCGGTTCGCCTGGCGGATGGCAGCCGGCCGCGCAGCCCGGTGGTTACCAGCCGGGTGGCTACCACCCGGGCAGCTATCCGGTCGGCGGATACCCGACCGCGCAGTACCAGCAGCCCGGCTACCAGCCCGGTGCGCAGCCCACCACCGGCGGCGGCTACCCCGGCGATCCGACGACCGGCGCCGGCTACTCGGGTCCGTACCAGCAGAGCTCACCGAACCCCGGTGGCTCTCGGCGCGGACGGACCGGGACGAAGGTCGCCGCGGGCGTGCTCGGCGTTCTGCTCGCTGTCGGTGGCGGCGTCGCCGGTGCGGCCTGGATGCATGAACTTGATGGCAACAACACCACGACGACCGCGAGCGTCGGTGCCGGCGGGGCGCCGGACACCGCGCCGATCATCGACCGCTCGTCGCTCGCGAGCATCGCCGCCGCAGTACGGCCCAGCGTCGTGTCGATCACAACGGCGAATGCGACTGGATCCGGCGTGATCATCTCTGCCGACGGTTACATCCTTACCAACAACCACGTCGCGGCGACCGCGAACGGTTCCAATGTGGACATCACGCTCTCCGACGGTACGAATCTCAAAGGCAAGCTGATCGGTACGGACCCGAAGACAGACCTCGCAGTCTTCCAGGCGCAGAACCCGACCAAGAAGCTCACGCCGGCGAAGTTCGGCAACAGCAACGCGCTGCGGGTCGGTGACACCGTCCTTGCCATCGGCAGTCCACTCGGCCTCGACGGCTCGGTCACCTCCGGGATCGTGAGTGCCCTCAACCGCACGATCGACGAGAGCAGCGACTCGCAGCCGCAGGATCCGTTCGGCCAGCAGGGGCAGCAGAGCCAGAACGCGACACCGGGCGCGACGATCGCCGGCGCGATCCAGACCGACGCCGCCATCAACCCGGGCAACTCGGGTGGCGCGCTGGTCAACACGAACGGCGAGGTCGTCGGCATCAACACGGCGATCGCGACGAACGGATCCGACGGCAACATCGGCGTCGGCTTCGCCATCCCGTCGAACCGGGCCAACACCGTGTCCCAGGACATCATCAAGGGCGTCGCGGTGCAGCACCCGTTCCTCGGTATCGGCGTGGTCACCGCCAACGGCAACGGCGGCGCCCAGGTCCAGCAGGTCACGTCCGGCAGCCCGGCCGCGTCCGCGGGGCTCAAGGTCAATGACGTCATCACCGCCTACAACGGGCAACCCGTGCACACGTCGGACGACCTCATCAACGACGTACAGGGCGGCAACGTCAACGACCAGGTCACCCTGACCGTTCAACGCAGCGGTTCGTCTCAGCAGATCAAGGTGACGCTGGGCGAGTCAAAATAGCCCCACGGGCATTACGAGCACCTCCTCCGGCAACGGCCGGCACGAGACCGACACCTCGTGCCGGCCGTTTGCCCGTAGATCTAGGAATCCTCGTCCGGCTATAGCCGGTCAAATGTTCCTAGATCGCGGCACGTCGCGGCTGTGGCCGGCCCGGATCATGAACGACGACGGATGGCCATCGTTGCGGCACCCGATGACGCGCGAGTCGGGCTGCCGACGCCGCGACGCTGATCCGCGCCGGGTTGCGGCGCCAGACGCCACCGAGCAGGTCGTCGAGACCGTACGGAGCGCAGACCTCGATGCCGCACGGTGCAAACTGCGCCTCGCGGCTGACGCTACGCATCGGCGCTGCCGATCGGATCGCCACGCAGGTGGCCGTCTCGGGCCAGGTCGCGACGGCGTCGTGCACGCTGGCCAACGGCGGGACGGGCGCTTCGTGGAAGTGCTCGGCATACCACGTGTGGACCGCTGCCTGATTGGTCGCCTCCCACGGCAGATCCGCCATCGAACCCAGGCGTCGCTCGGCCGCCTCGTCCCGATGCCGGCTGAGGTCATCCGGGTCGAAGAACGCGACGTCGATGTCGCGCACCGCAGCCGGATCGAAGCCACCGTGATGACGTCCCCAGACGACGTCGCGCAGGATTCCGGCGCCGATCCACGCATCCGGCAACCCGCTGGTCTCGACGATGTCGAGCGCACGCACGAGCCACGGTTCGGCTCGAATATGCGCGACGAGTGCGTCGATGTCGGCCGGGGCCAGGTGTGGGCAGCACGCCGGCACGCCTCAGTCCTCCTCGATCCACGCCAAGCTGCGTTCGACCGCCTTAGCCCACATGTGCGCCTCCCGATCGCGTACGTCGGCTGGCATCGACGGTTTCCACGTCCGGTCCGGCGTCCATTGAGCGCGGAGCGCATCCAGATCGGGCCAGAACCCGACCGTGAGGCCGGCCGCGTACGCGGCACCGAGGCACGTCGTCTCGGCCACGGTCGGCCGGACCACGGGCACTCCAAGGATGTCGGATTGGAAGCCCATGAGCAGCTCGCTGCGGGTCATGCCACCGTCCACTTTGAGTACGGCGATGTCGACACCGGACTCGGCCGCCATCACCTCGACCACGTCGCGCACCTGCCAGGCCGTTGACTCCAGCGCCGCCCGCGCGAGATGGCCCTTGGTCACGAAGCTGGTCAGGCCGGCGATAATGCCGCGGGCCTCCGGGCGCCAGTAGGGAGCGAATAGCCCGACGAATGCCGGGACGATGTAGCAGCCGCCGTTGTCGTCGACCGTCTCGGCCAGCGTATTGATCGCATCGGCGTCCGGGATCAGCCCGAGGTTGTCGCGCAGCCATTGCACGAGCGCTCCCGTGACGGCGATCGATCCCTCCAGCGCGTACACGGGTGCCTCGTCGCCGACCTGGTACGCGACCGTGGTGACGAGTTTGCGTTCGCTCTGCACCGGAGTCGTACCCGTATTGAGCAGCACGAAGGAGCCCGTACCGTAGGTGCATTTGACCTCGCCCGGGCTGAAGCATGCCTGACCGAAAAGCGCTGCCTGCTGATCGCCGAGCGCGCTCGCGACCGGTACGCCGGCCAGCGCGCCGCGGCCCTCGCCGTAGGCGTACGCACTCGGCCGGATCGTGGGCAACATCGCACGTGGGACGTCGAACGCGGCCAGCAGCTCGTCGTCCCAGTCGAGGGTTGCGAGATTCATCAGCATCGTCCGGCTCGCGTTCGTGACGTCCGTCGCGTGTTCACCGGTCAACTGCCAGATGAGCCACGTGTCGATCGTTCCGAACAGGACTTCGCCATCGGTCGCGCGGCGGCGCAACTCGGGATCGCGATCCAACAGCCAGCGGATCTTCGGCGCCGAAAAGTACGTCGCGAGCGGCGTCCCACACCGGTCGCGAAACCGGTCCGGCCCGGCGTTGCCGGCCAGTTCCCGGATCAGCCGGTCGGTCCGGGTGTCCTGCCAGACGATTGCGTTGTGCACCGGTTCGCCGGTCCGAGCGTCCCACAACAGGGTCGTCTCACGCTGGTTCGTGATCCCGACCGCGGCCAGGTCGGCGCGGGCCAGGCCGGCGTGGTCGAGGGCGCCGCGCACGACCGCCTGCACGTTGTGCCAGATCTCCGTGGCGTCGTGCTCCACCCAGCCCGGCCGGGGAAAGATCTGCTGGTGCTCCCGCTGATCTGATGCCACAACGTGTCCGTCGCCGTCGAACACGATGCATCGGGACGACGTGGTGCCCTGGTCGATCGCGGCGAGATAGTTCGAGCCGTTGTTCACGCCTGTCAGTCTCGCCGATCCCGACGTCGACCTCCACGACGCCGACCTCCACCACGCCGACCTTCACGACGCCGGTGACCGGTTCGGATGACCGCGGATGTGCCATTCTTGCTGCGCTGAGCCACGGTCGTCGGCCCGGCCGGAGCTAGAACGTTGCGATCCCGCCCGGGCCGAGGAGCGATACAACGCCGAAAATCGCGTCGGCTCGCCCGCCTTTTCCCGGCATTATGCCGACACCTCGGCCGGCGGGCAGGCAATCTTACAGATGAGCGTGCGGGTTTTCCGCTTGCTCCATGCTCGCTCGGCGGGCGCCGTGTGACCCGGTCAACTGGCATCCGCGAAAAGTGGCATGTGTGGACATCCGCATCTTCGGGAACAATAAGCCCATGAACGGCCCAACAAAGGACACCCGCTCTGGAGTTGCCGCCCTCGTTGACCTTGAGGACGGCGTCTTCTGGGACGCCCACTGGACACTCGATGACGAGTGGCATCCCGACGCACATGTCACGAGCACGATTGCCGCGCTGGTGCAAGCGCGCCCGGCAACCGCCGCCCCCGACGCCGCCCAACCGCTCTGACGGGCAGAAAGGCCAGCATTTTGGCGCAGCCGTCCGCGTCGCACCCTCCGCCCGCTCGTGTGCAGACATGGACGCCCAACCGAACTATGTGGCACGACCTCCGGCCGTCGCCCCGAGTCTGGACCTGCCCCCCGGCCTGACTCGTGCGGCGGCCGGACCGTACCGCCACGCCGTGAGCGGCGCGCCGCACCGTTAGGGGGCGCCCTGTGTAGCGGCCAGACCATACCGGCCGACCTTGGTTAGGCGCGCCTCCCACGCCCGGCGCGAAAGCTTAGTCGTCAGCAGGTTATGCGGTCTCGACGAGGGAATCGCTGTCCACCATGCGCAGAACCACTTCGAACACTTCGTGTTCGACCGCGACCAACCGGGTCGCGCTACCGAGCGGCTCGCCGGTGCCGGGGTTGCGTGAATAACGCGGATGTGCCCCGCCGGCGACTTGTAGGCGGAGCCGGTGGCCGACTAGCCAGCGGTAGGCGGTCGGCCACAGCGTTACCTCGACCGTGCGGCTGCCGTCGGCGTCGGTGGGCGTGGTCTCGTCGACTCGGGTCAGGCCGTCGCAGACGTTCTCCGAGCGCCCGTCCGGCGTCACGTCGCACACCCTCGCGAATACGTCGAAATGCGGTGAGCTGCTGCGAAGTCGGACCGATACGGTGACCGGTCCGATCACCTCGACCGGTCCGGTCAACACCGGTGAGCTGTAGACCAGCGTGTCATCACGTGCCTCGACCGCGTTGTTGCGCACCCGGCCCGCGCCGACGGTGAGCAGCGGTCCGCCGGGTGACGGCGTCGGATGGGCCGGGTCATAGCGGAATCGACCGATCGCGGCGTCCGCGGTAGTCGGCGCGTCCGCCGCGAGCCCGGCCGCGCCGCTGCCAAACCATGCACGGGTACGGCCCGCCGGCGGCCACTGGTCGAGCGTGCGCCATTCGTTCGCGCCGCCCACGTAGATCTCCACCGGCGGCGGGACTGTGCTCGGCTCATCATCGAGTTGAGCGCGGAAGAACCTGATGCCTTCCCGCATCGTGTGCGCGAACAACTCTCGCGACGAGTGGGTCCACGGTCCGATCACGAGCCGGGGCGGCTTGCCGGCGGCCCGCAGCCGGGCATAGTCGGCGAGCTGCCATGGCAGGAAGATGTCGTACCAGCCGCCGATCATGCACACCGCGGCCTCGGTGTCCTCGACCCGGCCCGCGTCCCCGCGATCCTGCCAGTAGGTCTCATCGCCGGCACGGGTCAGCCACTCCTGAAAGAACGCGATTTCCCGGCCGGCGGCAATCGCGTCCGCCTCGGCCAACGGCAGATGGGTCCACGCCCGCCGCAGCGTCGACCGGCTGCGCGTCTGCTTGACCACGAAGGACAGCAACGAGCCACCCTGGTTGTTCAGCAGCGTGGCCCAGTTCAGGACCGTATCGAGGGAGAACGCACCGCCGGCGTATGTAGGTGCCCGGAACGACGACGCGGTGACCGCGGTCAGCATCCCCTTAAGTGCCGGGCCGGCCTGGCTGGCGATAGCCCACTGGGTGAATCCCACGTAGCTCGAGCCCCAGGTGAACAACGTTCCGTCGAACCACGGCTCGCCCTGGAGCCAGGCGAGCGTATCGAGGCCGTCGTCGCGTTCGTGGCGCATCGGAGCGAACGTTCCGCCGGAGTCGAAGGTGCCCCGGCAGCTCTGCAGGACGACGTGGAAGCCGCGCTCGGCCAGCACCCGACCGGTGACGAGGCCGATGACACCGCGGCGACCGTACGGCGTCCGGATCAAGATCGTCGGCGCGCCGTCGAGCCCTGGTGCGTAATGATCGGTCCGGAGCACCACCCCGTCCCGGGCTCGAACGTCGATGTCGTGCCGTACGGTGACGTCGTTCGTGACCGCCGGCGGTAGGTCGAGAAACCGGCCGATATACCGGCTCGCCACGCTCATGCGATCAAACGTACGTCGCCGCGCCCGGCTCGGACGAAACGCATCCGTATCAACGTTTCGGTAGACTGCCGCCCATGCAGACGGACAGACGACGGATCCCGGCCGGTGCCGCGGTCTTGCGCGAGGACATCACCGAAGCGATCCGCGTCGCCGTGTTCGAGGAACTGGCCGCGCTCGGATACGGGCGAATGTCGATCGAGGGCGTCGCCCGCCGGGCCGGAGTCGGCAAAACCGCCGTATACCGTCGGTGGAGTTCCAAGCTGGACATGGTCGTCGAAATGGTTTCGTCCATCGCCGGCCAGCGTCTCGATCTGCCGGATATGGGCTCGCTCGAAGCGGACATCGGGATAATGCTGACCGTGGCCGGCAAGGCGCTACGGCATCCCCTCGCCTGGAAGATCATTCCTGACCTACTGGCCGAGGCGGCGCGTAATCCGGGGATCTCCGAGACACTCCACGGCCTGTTGACCGCGAATCAGCGTGTGATGAGCGGTCAGCTCGTGTCGCGTGCGGTCGCGCGCGGAGAGCTCAAGGCCGAGGTCGACCCCGATCTCGCGATCGACCTGATCGTCGGCCCGCTCTATTGGCACGTCGCGGTGTCCCGCAATGCGCTGTCCAAGCAACACATCCAACGGCTTGCGGCGGCCACCGCGGCGGCTCTTGCTGCGCTGCCACCCGCCGACAGCTGACGCTGGATGCCGCTTGTACCCGTCCGCGGCCAGCCTGACGGGCGCACACCCCGGTGACCCGCGCGGCGCGGCATGACCTTGCCGGGAAATGGTCGTGAAACTAGCGGCCGACACCGCGATTTCCTCGCAAGGTCATGAAGAATCGGCTACGGCAACCGTGACCTCGGGGGGAGGGCGGTCTCAGGCACCGCCGACTAAAGGCACGGCAAACCGTTGCCCCGCCGGCTCGGCCAGCACGCGCGCGAGCTGACCAGCTACGGCAGCACCTGCGTCGGTCGACGGTGTGTCGAAGCCGAAGGCGAGGCCGGCCGCTGCCCGGGCCAAGGCGTGCCAGTCGGCCGCACGCCGGAGCATCGCGTGCCGGTCGCCGACCACGGTGAAATCCGCCACCCGCGCTCCGGCGACGGCGGCGGCCATCGCGTACGCCCGCGAACGCCCCGGATCGGTCATCCGGTCGCCGTCGCCGTGCGCGATAACGACGAGACGTCCCGCCAACTGTGAGATCGGATCATCCGGCTCGATCCACGGTGCCAGCGCGCAGGCTCCGAGCACGCCGTCGTCGCCGGCGACGTACAAAGCCGTCCGGCCGCCCATCGAATGGCCGAGGACGAACACCGGCGCGCCGGGATGGTGGGCGTTGGCTCGCTCAATGGCCCAGCGCGCATCTTGTACCGGATCGCGACGGTCGCCGTTCCAGCCCCGTACCCGGTAGCGCAGTTGCCAAACTGCAACGCCGTGACCGACGAGACCTGCATGTACGGCGGCGGCAAACGGACGCATCCGCTGGTAGGCGAGGTGGCGCCGGCTGGCCGGTGCGGTACTCCGGGCCCGGCCGCCGGGGAGGACGAGGACGACTCCGCGCACGTCCTGGTCGGCGGCCGGCGAACGGACGGCCACCCGCGGCCGTAGTTCGTCGGCCGGCGAGATCATGCGTTGGATGTCGAGCCGACGCGTAGCGGCAGCCGCAAGGCTCCATGAATAGACGTTCGACCCATCCGCGCGGCGCTCGCCGTCGAATCCCTGGCGAGACCGGATCGCGGCCGGTGATCGGCCGTCTCGACGGGAGGGGACACGCGGGTGACTGTACGCCGGATAGCAGTAGTGGGCGCTGGAGTGTCCGGGTTGACGGCCGCCTACCTGCTGCGGCGAACGTCGCAGGTGACCTTGTATGAAGCCGACCCGCGACTCGGCGGGCATGCGCACACCCACACGTTACCGACCTCGGACGGTCGTACGGTCGGGGTGGACTCGGGGTTCATCGTGCACAACCGGCGGACGTACCCGCACCTGCTCCGCCTCTTCGACGAACTCGGGGTAGCGACCCAAGAGTCGGAGATGAGCATGTCGATCCGATGCGACGGTTGTGGGCTCGAATATGCCGGCGCGAAGGGCTTGGCCGGCGTCTTCGCGCAGCCGCGTCGGGCGGCCGACCCTCGGTTCGTCGGTCTGCTGGCCCAGGTCCGCCGGTTTCACCGGGCCTCGAGTCGGCTGCTCGATCGGGAAGCCCGCGCGGCCGGTGCAGCGCCGGCGGCGGCACCCGTCACGCTGGGCGACTTCCTCCACGCCGGCCACTTCTCGCCGTACTTCGTCCGCCATTTCGTCGTGCCGCTGGTGTCGGCCGTGTGGTCCTGCAGTCCCGAGTTCGTCGTCGACTATCCGGCCGCGTACCTGTTCACGTTCCTGCGGCATCACGGAATGCTGAGTTTTTCCGGATCGCCACAGTGGCGGACCGTAGTCGGTGGCTCGAACGCCTATGTCGAGCGCGCCGCCAAGGAACTCACCGCCGTCCGCGTCGCCACGCCGGTGCGGTCGGTTCGCCGCACCGGTGCAGGGGTTGAAGTGCACGACGCGGACGGCGGTGCGGAAGCGTTCGATGCGGCGGTGATCGCCACCCACGCCGACCAGGCGCTGGGGTTGCTGGGCTCGCCCACGACGGCGCAGCGCCAGGTGTTGGGAGCGTTCGGCTATTCGCGCAACGCGACGGTGCTGCATACCGATACGTCCGTGCT
>DASQPR010000285.1:0-5281 GCA_035643815.1 Micromonosporaceae bacterium
AACGGCCGCACAGGTCGTTGCTGCCCGCGAATCGTTTGTGCCACAACGACTCTGGCTGCCGACCGCCAACGATTTGCCGCCCGCAATTGTCGTACGTGCGTGCGATTCTCGTCGTGTGGATGGGACGTTGGAGCGGGCGGCGGCGGAGGTCCGGTCATTCGTGGCCGCCCCCGCCTACGGCCGCTCCGACGCCGAGTTACTCGAGTCGGCTGTCGCGCTGCACCGGATCGCCACTCTTGCGACTGCCGCCGTGTCTGCGCTGGTGTGCGAGGCCCGAGGTCGTGATCTGCCGCGCCGGGACGGTGCAGCGTCGACCGTCTCGTGGCTCCGCGATCTGCTGCGCGTGACGGCGGCTGAGGCCCGCACGCTCGTCGCGCTCGCCGAGATCCTGGACGGTCGTGTCGCTCTAGCCGACGCGGTCGACGCCGGAGCCATGAACGTTGGCCAGGCGATCGCCATCGGTCACGTCCTGCGTGACGTGCCCGCGGACGAACCGGCTTTGGTCGACAAGGTCGAGGGCACCCTGATCGAGCACTCACGGCAGTTCGAGCCAACGATCCTCCGTCGACTCGGCGAGCGCGTTCTGGCTCACCTCAACCCCGACCTCGCTGAAGAGCGGCTGCGCGCTCGGCTGGAGCGCGAAGAACGGCACGCACAGCAGCGCCGCGGGTTCACGATGTCGCCCGACGGACTCGGCGGCGTGCGATTGTCCGGAGTGGTCGATAACGAAGGCGCAGCGATCATCGGTGCCGCCATCGAGCCACTCACCGCGCCACTGCGCGATGTCACTGGACCGGATCTTCGGACGCCGGCCGCACGACGCGCCGACGCGCTGATCGAGGTATGTCGCCTCGCGCTTCGAAGCGGCGATCTGCCGGAAGCCGGAGGTCAGGCGGCGCAGGTCGTCGTCACGATCGACTATGACGCCCTTCGCCGCGATGTTGCCGTCGGGCATCTGGACACCGGCCAAGTGTTGTCGCCAGCAGCGGTGCGGCGGTTAGCCTGCGACGCTGGGATTCTGCCGGTCGTTCTCAATGGGTCTGGCGTGCCGGTCGATGTTGGCCGGAGTCGCCGGCCCTATACCGGCGCCGCCCGCATGGCCGTTCTCCTCCGGGACCGAGGATGTGCCTTCCCGGGCTGTGATCGGCCGCCACGCTGGTGCGACGTCCACCACATCGTCTTTTGGGCTCGCGGCGGCTCGACCGATCGAGACAACGGCGTCGCTCTGTGCGGCCACCACCATCGAGTGATTCACCGAGAGGTCTGGCGGGTCCGGATCGGCTCCGACGGTCGACCGGAGTTCATTCCGCCTCGGCACGTCGATCCGGATCAACGACCGCTGCGGAACGTCTATCACGACCGCGAATAACCTGCGGCTCAACACCCGACCGCCACCGGTGCGGCCTTTGCACGCGTCGCCGGGTCGGCTGCCGTTATCCGGCCTTGGCCGCCACCCGCTGGTCGGCCCAGACGCGGATGATGTCGCGTACGGAGATCACGCCGAGTACGTCGTCGGCCTCCATGACGACGAGGTGCCGGAATCCGCCGCGGATCATCGCGGAAGCGGCGTCCTCGAGCGTCCAGTCTGGTCCGGCGTAGACGACGTCGCGGGTCAGGTGGTTGGTCGCCCGCTCGACATCGGGATCGAGTCCGCGCCCGATTGCGTACAGGACGTCGCGTTCGGTCATGATCCCAACGCCCGCCGACTCCGGATCGTGAACGACCGCCGAACCCATCCGGCGCGCCGTCATGAGCTGGGCAACCTGGCGGATCGTGTGCTCGGGGCCCACCGTGAGGACGGGCTTGGTCATCGCATCGCGTACACGCATTGCCGCATCACCCCTCGCGCATCTATGGACGAGTACGGATATGGTCGCCCGTCCGCGAGCACATCTCAAGACTTGCGCGCCACTAGACCCCAGTCTGTCGCTATTCGCGACATAACACAGCTGGTTCCGAGGTCGGGATCATCGAGCGGCCTTACGGTCAGACCAACGCAACTCAATCGGGTACGGGCATCGAACGCAGGTCGGCGAGGAAGGCCGCGCGACGGTTCTCCGCCAGAATCCGGAACGGCGCCGCGGCGATCTCGTTCGTCCGTGCCTCGATCGCATCACGTTGTGAGCCGCTCGATTCCTGGATCGCCACCATCTCAGTTGCGCTCAATCCCGCCGACCGCCACGCGATCGCATGCGCATCCGATCGGTGATATCGCAAGGCGCTCAATCGATTCAGCAGGAGGACGGAAGCGGGCGTTCCGACCGGTTCGTAGTTCGGTGTCATCGCCGTGAACGCGCCGACAGGCAACAGCGGGTTCAGCGAAGCGGCGACGACAATTTCGCCGGTGATCGCCGTCAGCCGTGCGAGGGGCTCGTCGGCGTCGGCCCACAACGAATTGAGCGCGTCGGCCTGCGTGGCGTACAGATCGTCGAAAAACGCGTGACCAGTCGGTGTGGCCCGAATCTGGCCATGGTCGTCGCGGATCACCGCTCCGCGACCTTCCGCCCGTCGGATCGAGACCTCGATCTCGGCTTGGTCGTGATAGCGCATCACCTCGGCGAGCTCGGCGGCCGTCACGATGCCGTCCGGAGCCGCGAGGACGGATCGGAAGTCGATGAGAAGTTCGCCGTAGCCGGCTCCGTAGCGGTCGCGCAGGGCCGCACCACCCGATCGGGCGCAGGCTTCCATGGCCGCACGAAACAGCCGGTCGATCTCCGCGCCGGCGGCGGCCACAAAGCCGACCAGCATGGCGTCGACCGAAGCGTTGCCTCCGGCCGCGCCGGCGGCGACGCTCGCGGTCACCGAATTGCCAGTCACCGCATCTGTCTCGGCCACATTTCCTCCTAGACAGGTCAGGCCCCGAGCCGGAGCCGGCCCGGGCCAGAGTCGCCCCCGGGACAGCGCCGGCCCCCGGAAAGCGCCGGCCCCCGGGACAGAGCCGGCCACGGACGAGGTAGCGCTCAGGGGCAGGCTCCCGGACGGGACACGCGACGCGAGCGGACGCCAAACTCCACACGATGCGGCTGACCGCCCCAAGCTATTCGCCCGACGGCTGGAGGCTCTTGGCTGTCGCGGCGGCGATGCTCGCGACCAGGAAGATCACGTTGACGACGGTGAAGGCGACCATGATCCAGACCAGGTAACGCGGAATCAGGGCGATGCCGAGGCTCATCAGGGTGATCATCGCCCCGTAGTCGCGAGAAAGCTTGACGATCCGTACCGGCAGCGATCGAGATGTCACCAGGCTCTGCGCTTGCGCACCACCGGCCAGGACCGACGTGACGAGATTGATCATCCAGCAGCCGGCGAACGCGGCCACGAACCAGGCCGGCGTACGTGGCTGGTAGTGCACCGCGACCGCGGATACGGCCGAAACGAGCGCGATCTGCACCGCAACGTCGCACAGGATGTCGAGCCGCGCTCCGGCCGCGCTCGTCTTGTGCGCGACCCGAGCCAACTGCCCGTCCGCACAGTCGAACTCGTACGCGATGTGCCACAGCACCAGGGCGCCGAGACCGACGGCCAGCGCCGGCACATCCCCGCGGCGCATCGGCCCGGCGAGCGCGATGACCGCGGCCGACGTCCCGACGCCGACGACCAGGTTGACCATGGTGAGTAGCGAGGGCGCGAGGCCGAGCCGATAACCCGCGAGAGCGATCCGCGCGCCGATCGGCTGGTCGATCGCCTCCGACAGCAAGCCGCCGCCGCGGTTAGTCGCCAGGAAGTCGGCGGCGGTCGGCTCGGGTTTCGTCGGGGCGATCACGGACGCCGGCGCTCCTTCGGTCAACGATCCACGATTTCGGTCAACGATCCACGATGCTTGGGTCGGCCGTCCGATCGGCACGGCGTACCACGAGAGGTTAGATCCTTCGGTCCTGTGGCGATACGTCAGGTTGCCGTTGCGTTACGGCGTTACCGCTTCGTCCCCGACAACTCGGCGTACACGTCGATGAGTTCGTTCACGACGACTGCGGGCGAGAACATCGCCAGGTAGCGCGCGCGGGCGGCGGCCACCCGGGTCGGTGCATCGGCCAACGCGGTGGGCAGCGCCGCGGAGAGCGCATCCACCGTCGGTTCCACCACCCAACCCGCAGGTTCGCCGGTACGGGCACCCACCAGGTACGGAATCCCGCCGACGGCAGTCCCGAGGACCGGCCTTCCGTTCGCGAGGGCCTCGATGATCACTGTCGGCAAGACCTCTTCCCACGTCGACGGCACGATGACGAGCGCCGCGGCCCGGATCGCTCGCTGGACGCCGGCATTGTCCGTACCCCCGAGGTATTCGACGTCGGACCGCGACGCGGCGGCCGCGCTGGCCACGTCGCGGAGCGGGCCATCGCCGATGATCCGCAACGGACCCAGCGACCCGGCCGGATGCCGCTGCCATGCCGACAGCAGAAGTTCGAGACCCTTTTCGGCGCTCAGCCGCCCGATGAATAGCGAGCCCGAGCCCGCGTCGGACGGCGGCGGACCCGGATCGGACACCGCGTTCGGCTTGACCGTGATGCGTTCGTCCGGGATTCCGTATTCGCGAAGATATCCGGCGATGCCGTCGGTGAGCGCGATGAATCGGTCGACGGAATGCCACGTGCCTCGGTGCACGGCCAGGGTGGTCGCCATGATCGTGCTCTGCGCCCTCGACCCGCGGTAGCAGGCGTAACGGATGCCCGGCGTCGCGACGCGCTTGCCGACACAATCGCGGCAGATCTTCCCGTCGCGCAGGAACGTCGCGGCCAGGCACACGTGGCGGTAATTGTGGATCGTCTGTACGACCGGAACGCCGGCGTCGTGGGCCGTCCGAACGACCCAGGGCGACAGCAACGGGTACGGATTGTGCAGGTGGAAGACGTCCGGGCGCTCGGCGGCGAGCAGTTCGCGAAGTTCCCGTTGGGTGCCCGGCGCCCAGATCGGCGACAGCGGGAGCAACGCGCGGCCGGCCGGCGACATGTGCTCGATCTCGTCCGAGCTTCGCAGGAACGGCAAAACCGTGATCCCGGCCGTGGACAGCTGGGAAATCTCCTCGTCCACGATGACGTTCTCACCGGATGGCTGAGCCGAGGAGTATCGATTGTGTGCGATGACCACCTTCATGACCGCCACCACCCTACGGGAGCGTTGCGGCACACTAGTCGCATGTTGTACGTACGTCGACCCCATCGGCGTGGCACCGTCGTGGCGCGCCCGTCCCGAGGCCCGGTGAGCCATGCCTGAGCTGCCCGAAGTCGAAGCGCTGGCCGCCTACCTCCGTGACCGCGCCGCCGGCCACCGCATCGAGCGGATC
>DASQPR010000286.1:0-4575 GCA_035643815.1 Micromonosporaceae bacterium
ACGCCGCCGGGCGTGCCCGAGCACCTCTCCCCGGCGGAACAACGCGAATACATGGTGTTGCTCAGCGACTTGATCTTCATGCGATACGGCCTGCCCGGCCCGGAGGTGCACGCGGTCGACGATCACGGCGTGCCGGTAGCCGGAGCCGATCTTCGTGTGCGCGTCTACCGGCCGAGCGATGAGCGGCGCCTGCCCGGTCATGTCAGCCTTCACGGCGGCGGTTGGAAGCTCGGCTCGGTCGACGAACGCGTGGCCGACGCGATCTGCCGACAGCGCTGCCGCGAGGCCCACTGTGTTGTGCTGAGCGTCGACTACCGGCTGGCGCCCGAGCACCCGTTCCCGGTCGGGCTCGATGACTGCTTCGCCGCGCTGCGGTGGGCGCACGCGAATGCCCGCGCTCTCGGGCTGGATGCCGAGAATCTTTCCATCGGCGGAGCGTCCGCCGGGGGAAATCTCGCCGCCGCTGTCGCGCTGCGCGCCCGAGACGAGGGCGGGCCGCTGCTGCGCTTCCAGCTACTCGAGGTCCCGGCGCTGGACCTCACTCGCGAGACCGCCCGAGCCACGTTGTCGTCCGGCGTCATCCCGGACGTGCCGCAGCCAACCTTGGACGACGCGACGACTTGCTATCTCCCGGATCCGGCGCAGGCACACCATCCGCTGGCGTCGCCACTGTTCGCTGACGACTTCCGCGGGCTACCCCGAACGCATGTGATGACGGCCGAATACGACGTGCTGCGGACCGAGGGTCTGCGCTACGCGGAGCGACTCGTCGAAGCCGGCGTTCCGGCAACGCATCGACGCTACCCGGGGGCGCTGCACGGCACGGCGATGCTCACGCGAACGTGGGACCAAGCGCGCCTCTGGCAGCACGACGCGGCCGCCGAACTGCGACGGGCGCACTGGGCGGACGCGGAGCCGGCAGCTCGAACGCTCGCGAGGACGGTGTGAGCCCACCGTCGCCTGCGTCAATGCCGAGTCGGCCGTAACCTGACGGACGACAAGGTGACGTTGCTGTCACCGCACGCCGCGCGATCCGAACGAAGGAGAGTCAATGATCATGCCCGCTGGACATGCGACGATCTACGACGTCGCGACGCGCGCGGGCGTGAGCATCTCGACGGTGTCCCACACTCTCAACCGACCCCAACGCGTGCACGAGGCAACACGCCAGCGGGTCCTCGACGCCATCGACGAACTTGGCTACGTTCCCAAGGCGACCGCCATGGCACACGCGCGCAAGGCGGTCGGTCGCGTCGGCGTTGTCGCGCCGTTCAGCTCGTATGAGTCGTACACCCGCCGCCTGAAGGGAATCTTGCAGGAGGCGAAGTCGGACGCGACCGAGATCGTCATCTACGACCAGGAATCGGCCGCGTCGGCGACATCGCCGTTACTCAGCGCGCTGCCGGTCACGCGCCGCCTCGACGGGGTCGTCATCATGGGCGTTCCACTCGACGACCGTCTCGCCGACCGTCTGTTCGCGCAAGGCCTGCCGACCGTCCTGGTCGACAGCGATCGCCCGGAACTCGACTCGATCGTCATCGACGACCATGCCGCCGGATACCTCGTCGGCGCCCATCTCGTCGAGCGCGGCCGGAGATCATTCGCGTACGTGTCGGAGGCACAGCGCTCCGACGCGTACCTGTCGCAGGGCCAACTCCGACGAAATGGCTTCCGCCGGGCGGTCGCTGAAAGCGGCGTCCAGCCGGATCGGGTCCAGCACCGCCATGCAACCAACGACATCGCGGGTGGTCGGGCCGCCGTGAGTAGCATGATCGACGACGGCGAGCTGCCCGAGGCAATCTTTGCTCACCAGGACGTTCTCGCTGCCGGGATCGTGCTCGAATGCCGGCGCCGCGGCCTACGGGTGCCCGGCGACGTGGCCGTGGTCGGATTCGACGATGGAGAACTCGCCGAGGTGCTGGACCTGACAACGGTCAGACAACCGCTGGAGGAGTCCGGGCGACTGGGTTTTCGGCATCTTCGCGAGGCGCTGGCCGGGCGGCGCGGCTCAGCACGACACGTCACGCTCGGCGTTGAGCTCATCGTACGGGCGACAACCTAGATACCGGCATTCCTCGACGCACCACGCGATCAGGCGTGTGCGGGTTCCGGTTCGAAGCCGGCCAGCATCATCTCGATGTCGTGCAGGGACCGTACGGTGTCGAAATAGCCGTCGGTGTGCGCACTGTGGACCCAGGGACATCGATATGGGTGCATGACGTCGCCCTTGCTGATCGCTACTAAAACGGGACTGGCGTATTCAGAAGCCCGTCCGCCGCCGCGCGGCCGCTGAGTATTCGGCAGAACTCGACCGCGTCGGCCGTGACTTCGGGGCCACCGGCACCGGATCGATATCTGCCGCCCGCGACGCCGGTGAGCGTCAGCGTGAACGCCTTGCGGTGTCGGCGTGCCCAGTCCGCGACGACATCGGCGACGAGGCGACCATCGTGAGCCGGCGACAACTCGATGGCGCGGCCGGTTGCCCGGCTGATGTCGATGCGGTGCATCCATGGGTCGCGGGTGTAGATAATGTCGAATAGATATCCGAACATCCACGGCTCTTCGCCGGGCAGCTCGACGACGAACGTTGCCGCGCGCTGCTCGCCGGTCGTCGCGCGGCGCGCATCGAGTCCGCGTGGTGCCGCGTCGTGCAGCGACCGCCGGAGCTCATCCGAGCTCAAGCGGGCGTGCTCGCGGACCTGCAATGCGGTCATTTCATCGAGCGGTACGCGGCCGGTCTGGCTCGCGAGGTCGCCGGCGGCCTCGAGCTGGCGCGTCCGCTCCGCGGCGTTGGCCTGCTGCTCGAGCATGCCGAGCATGTGGCCGACCATGTCTCTGACGTCCCAATCGGTGCAGTCGGTCCGCCGCGACCAGTCGCCGTCGGCGAGGTCATCGGCCAGCCTCAGCACCCGGCCGTATTCGGCGGCGGCGAGGTCCATCGCCTCGTCGTGTCCGATGGCCGGGATCTGTTCCACAACGGTCATAGGTCCGGTCATCGCGATGCCTTCTTTGCGAGAACGGTGGCGTAATGGCGAGGTTGATGATCGCGGTCCACGCATCCACCGCCCACGAATCGGAGATGCCGCACGCGGCCGCGAGCTGGTTAGGTCTTGTTTGCCCGCACACCGGCCTCGACGCGGTCGCCGAGGTGCTTGTCCACGTTGCGCCAGTATTCGAAGGCGCGCTTGAGGACCGGCTCGCTCACGCCCTTGAGGAGGTGGCCGACGATGTTGCTGACCAGACGGTCGCGAGCGGCGTCGTCGAGTACGTCGCGCACCATGGTGCCGGCCTGGCCCCAGTCATCGTCGTCGGCACGCAGCGTGTACGCGGACCGGACCATCTCGCCGTCGGCGTACCAGTGGCCACCGTCGTCGGTCCGCTCCGGCTCGGCCGTCGGGCCACCGTACGAGTTCGGCGCGTACACAGGATCGCTCACGTTCTGCACCCGCATGACGCCGTCCTTGGAGTAACTGTGCACCGGCACCTTGGGCGAGTTCACCGGGATCTGCTTGTAGTTCACGCCAAGCCGGGCTCGGTGCGCGTCGGCGTAACTGAACCCGCGTGCGAGCAGCATCTTGTCCGGCGACAATCCCGTACCAGCCACGATGTTGTTGGGTTCGAACGCGGCTTGTTCCATCTCGGTGTGGTAATCCGTCACGTTGCGGTTGAGCGTCAGCCGGCCGACCTCGTGGAGCGGGTAGTCGCTGTGCGGCCAGACCTTGGTCAGGTCGAACGGGTTAAACCGGTAGGTCTTGGCGTCCTCGAACGGCATGATCTGCATATTCAACGTCCAGCTCGGGAACTCCCCCGCGGCGACGTGCTCGTAGAGATCACGCTGGTGGTAATCGGCGTCGACCGACGCCATCCGGTCGCCTTCGTCCTGCGTGAAGAACTGGATACCCTGGTCGGTCTTGAAGTGGTACTTGACCCAGAACCGCTCACCTGCGGCGTTGATCCACATGTACGTGTGGCTGGAGTAGCCGTTCATGTGCCGCCACGTCCGGGGAATACCACGATCGCCCATCAGCCACGTCACCTGATGCGCCGACTCGGGCGACAGCGTCCAGAAGTCCCACTGCATGTCGTTGTCGCGCAGATTATTCGACGCGCGCCGCTTCTGCGAGCGGATGAAATGCTGGAACTTCAGCGGATCCCGGATAAAGAACACGGGGGTGTTGTTCCCGACGATGTCGAGGTTGCCGTCGCTGGTGTAGAACTTCACGGCGAACCCTCGCGGGTCTCGCCAGGTGTCCGGACTTCCCCGCTCACCTGCGACGGTCGAGAACCGAATGAGCACATCGGTCTGCGCTCCCGGCTGGAACACTTCCGCTCGCGTAAAGGCGCTGACGTCCTGTGTCACTTGGAATGTGCCGAACGCGCCGCCGCCCTTTGCGTGTGGCTGCCGTTCCGGAATGCGTTCACGATTGAAGTTCGCCATTTGCTCGATCAGGTAATGGTCCTGCATCAGCAGCGGACCGTCCGGCCCGACCGACAGCGAGTGTTCGTCACTTGCGACAGGAATTCCCGCGTCCGTAGTCGTCGGACGACGTTCTTGTGCAGTCACGCTGAACTCCT
>DASQPR010000287.1:0-4908 GCA_035643815.1 Micromonosporaceae bacterium
TGGCTCGTCGGCATTGGGCCGACCAGCGGGCGGACGCGCCACGAAGACCTCCGTACTAGGGACCTGGGCGGTGACTCTGCGCACACCCTAGTCGTATCGACTTGGGGGCGCAGATTACGCCCCTGACCTGCGGGTTTGTCGATTCCGGCAAATGCCTTATAGCTGGATTCAGTGGTACGTTTTGCGCCGGCTTCGCGCTGCCGACGCGCCGGTAGCCGCCAGCGGCCGCCAGCGTCGACCGCGACCGTCAATGAGGCACAACCGACCGCCGACCCGAAACGTCCGGAATTAGATGCCTTTGGGATGCCAGACGGTCTTGGTCTCGAGCAGCGCGGTCAGTCGTCGAGTGCCCGGGTCATCGGCCCAATTCGTGCCCCCGTCGGGCCGAATCACCCGTTTGAGGTTCTCGGCTGCGGCCACCTCCAGTTCGGTGGCGAGAGTCGGGTCATCGATCCCGGTCAGGTCGATGGCGTTGACGTCCATATGCGCCGCGAGGTGCGGCGCCGTCTCGGCCACCCGGCCGGTGAGCATGTTGACCACGCCGCCGGGCAGGTCGCTTGTAGCCAAGACCTCGGCGAGAGTGATCGCCGGCAACGGATACGCCTCGCTGGCGAGCACGACCGCGGTATTGCCGGTCGCGATCGCCGGCGCCACGACGCTGACGAGCCCGAGCAGCGGAGCCGCACCAGGCGCCACGATGCCGACGACGCCCGTCGGCTCGGGCGCGCTCAGGTTGAAGTACGGCCCGGCGACCGGATTGGCATTGCCGTACACGGACGCGATCTTGTCGGTCCAGCCGGCGTACCAGACCCAGCGGTCGATGGCGGCGTCCACGGCACCGGCCGCCACCGCCGCGGTTGCTCCGTCGGCCGCGCGGATCTCATCGATGAACTGGTCGCGACGACCGTCGAGCATCTCGGCCACTCGGTAGAGCACCTGACCACGGTTGTAGGCGGTAGCGCCCGACCACCCGGGAAACGCCTTGCGCGCGGCGACGACGGCGTCTCGCACATCCTTGCGCGATGCGAGCGCCGCGTTGGCCAGGAACGCGCCGTCGTGCGACGACACCACATAACTCCGGCCGGATTCGCTGCGCGGGAACGCACCGCCGATGTAGAGCTTGTATGTCTTGCGTACGGCCAGCCGAGGCGCCGCAGACCCACCTGCAGACCCGGCTCCCGTACCCGCCGACGCTCTTGACCTTGACGTTGACTTTCGTGGTGCGCCGACCGTCGATCCAGGCGTTTTAGCTGGCAAGGTATGCCTCCAGACCGTGGCGGCCACCTTCTCGGCCGTACCCGGATTCCTTGTAGCCACCGAACGGTGACGTGGGGTCGAACTTGTTGAACGTATTCGCCCAGACGACCCCGGCGCGCAACTTGTCGGCGATGGCGAGGATGCGCGAGCCCTTCTCGGTCCAGACGCCGGCGGACAGGCCGTAGGGCGTGTTGTTGGCCTTCTCGACGGCTTCGGCCGGCGTACGGAACGTCAGCACCGCAAGCACGGGCCCGAAGATCTCCTCCCGCGCGATGCGGTGTGCCTGCGACACGCCGGTAAAGATGGTCGGGGCAAACCAGAAGCCGCGTGGTGGCACGTCGCACGGCGGCGACCAGGACTGCGCACCCTCGTCCGCGCCGACCTCGGACAGCTCACGGATGCGAGCGAGTTGAGTGGCCGAATTGATGGCGCCGATGTCGGTGTTCTTGTCGAGCGGGTCGCCCAGCCGCAGTTGGGACATCCGCCGCTTGAGCGAGTCGAGCAGCTCGTCGGCGATCGACTCCTGTACGAGCAGCCGCGACCCGGCGCAGCAGACGTGACCTTGGTTGAAGAAGATGCCGTTGACGATGCCCTCGACCGCTTGGTCTATCGGTGCGTCCTCGAAAACGATATTCGCGGCCTTGCCGCCGAGTTCGAGCGTGACCCGCTTGGTCGTGCCGGCGACCGATTTCGCGATCGCCCGCCCGACCTCGGTCGAGCCGGTGAAGGCAACCTTGTCGATGCCGGCGTGCTCGACGAGCGAACGACCGGTCTCACCGGCACCGGTCACGATGTTGACCACGCCCGGCGGAAGGTCGGCTTGCTGGCAGATCTCGGCGAAGGCAAGGGCCGTGAGGGGGGTCGTCTCGGCCGGTTTGAGCACGACCGTGTTGCCGCAGGCGAGCGCCGGCGCGATCTTCCAGGCGAGCATCAGCAGCGGAAAGTTCCACGGAATGACCTGGCCGGCCACGCCGATTGGCCGCGGGTTCGTGCCGAACCCGGCGTAGCCCAGCTTGTCGGCCCAGCCGGCGTAGTAAAAGAAGTGCGCGGCGACGAGCGGGATGTCCACGTCGCGCGACTCGCGAATGGGCTTGCCGTTGTCGATCGACTCGAGCACGGCCAGTTCGCGGCCGCGCTCTTGGATGAGCCGGGCGATCCGGAACAGGTATTTGGCGCGGTCCTTGCCGGGCATACGCGACCAGACACGGTCGTACGCGCTGCGTGCGGCCGCAACGGCTCGGTCGACGTCGCTCGGTCCGGCGTCCACGATCTCGGCCAGCGGCTCCTCGGTGGCCGGGTTGACGGTTTTGAACCGGCCGCTGTCGCTGGCCGCGTCGACGAACTCGCCGCCGATGAACAGGCCGTACGACGGTCGGATATCGACGATCGCCGTCGATTCAGGGGCGGGTGCGTATTCGAAGATCGACATATCAATCCAGGGTGACATAGTCGGGGCCGGCGTAGCGGCCGGTGGCGAGCTTCTGACGCTGCATCAGCAGGTCGTTCAGCAGCGTCGATGCGCCGAAGCGGAAGTACGCCGGATCGAGCCAGCGGTCGCCGCACGTCTCGTTGACGGTGACCAGGTATTTGATCGCATCCTTGCTGGTGCGGATGCCGCCAGCCGGCTTGACACCGATCTGGCGACCGGTGAGCCCGTCGAAGTCGCGGACGGCCTCCAACATCACCAGCGTGACCGGTAGCGTCGCGGCCGGCTGGACCTTGCCGGTGGAGGTCTTGATGAAGTCGGCGCCGGCTGCCATCGCGAGCCAGGACGCACGCCGCACGTTGTCGTACGTCGCAAGCTCGCCGGTCTCCAGGATCACCTTGAGATGAGCGTGCCGGCAGGCCTGCTTGACCGCGACGATCTCGTCGTACACGGAGAGGTAGTCGCCGGCCAGAAACGCGCCCCGGTTGATCACCATGTCGATCTCGTCCGCGCCCGCGTCGACCGCGGCGGCTGTGTCGGCAAGTTTCACGGCGAGCGGTGCCTGCCCGGACGGGAACGCGGTCGCGACGCTCGCTATATGAATGCCGGAGCCGGCGAGTTCGGCCACCGCGACCGGCACCATCGATGGGTAAATGCAGATGGCGGCGACCGGTGGACACGGGTTGTCGGTGCCCATCTGCGCGTCCGGATGCCGCCCCTTCGCGCAGAGCGCCCGAACCTTGCCGGGCGTGTCGGCACCTTCCAGCGTGGTCAAGTCGACCATGCGGATCGCAAGATCGATCGCGTACGCCTTAGCGGTTGTCTTGATCGACCGCGTGCCGAGCATGGCGGCCCGCGCCTCGACGCCGACCGCGTCGACGCCGGGCAGTCCGTGGAGGAAGGTTCGGAGGGACGCGGCGCTGCGGGCGACGTCGCCAAGGCTCGTCGCGGCCGCTGTCGCGGTGGTCGGCTCCCGCGTCGTAGCGGAGCCAGTGGTGGTGGTGCTCATGCGACGAGTCTACCCGCGGTCCCGAATAGTGATCTTGAGATGGGATGATCGCGGCGGTGTCAATGCGCCTCGCGGCTGCGCTACGCATCGGCGGCGAAACGAAACCCGCTAACCGGTACGTTGTGTGGCGTGGACGTACTCGTCGTGGACCACCCGCTCGCGCAGTCGCGACTCACCGCGATGCGTGACATCGGCACCGATTCGGCGACATTTCGCGCCGCGTTGACCGAACTCACCACCATGGTCGTCTACGAGGCGGCCCGCGCCTTCCCGGTGGCGACCTATCCGATCACCACGCCGGTGGCCGAGGCGGTCGGCACCCGGCTGGCCAATCCGCCCCTCATCGTGCCGGTGTTGCGGGCCGGTCTCGGGATGGCCGACGCGGCGCTGGCGCTGTTGCCCGAGTCGTCGATGGGCTTCGTCGGGCTGGCCCGCGACGAGCACACATTCCAGCCACGGGCATACATGGAGTCGCTGCCGACCGACCTCACGGGGCTGCCGGTCCTCGTCCTGGACCCGATGCTCGCCACCGGCGGATCACTCGAGCACTGCTGCCGGTTGCTCGCCGAACGCGGATGCGTTGACATCACCGTGTGCTGCGTCTTGGCGGCACCGGAGGGCATTGAACGCCTCAGCCGATCCGGGTTGCCGATGCGTCTTGTCACGGCGGCAATCGACGGAGGGCTCAACGACAAGATGTTCATCGTGCCGGGCCTGGGCGACGCGGGCGACCGGCAGTTCGGCGGAATGCCGAGGTTCTAGTGCCGCGCAGCGGTGCGCATGTCGACCACATGATCGCGGAGTGCGGCGCACGCTCTTGGGTGCCGTGTGGTTCGCCAGTCAACGCCGCCGGCCGGACGATACGGCGAACGGCCCGATCCGAATCAGACCTGATTCGAGGTCGCATTCGGACGGAGCGAGTCGACGGCAATCAACGGCGACGACGATTTTGACTCGTGACGGAACGTACGTGCGCGATTACATCCACGTATCCGATCTCGCGGATGCCCATCTACTCGCGATCGACGCAATGGCCCGCCGATGATCACATCATCTGCAATCTTGGCAATGGGAACCGACCTACCTCGCAGAAAGTAATCGACGTCGTACGTAAAGTCACTGGCATTCGATTCCGACGACAATTGGGTGGCATCGGACGGCCGATCGGGCCACGCTCGTGGCGTCCGCGGAGCGAGCGCATGAGGTCCTCGGTTGG
>DASQPR010000288.1:0-5602 GCA_035643815.1 Micromonosporaceae bacterium
TTGCCCGCATCGCCCTGGATCGTCAGCGTTCCCCCGCCACCGGCCGAGGAGCTGGTCTTCACGTCCGAGCCGCCGCACGCGGCGGTCCCGAACAGTGCCACGGCCGTGGCCGCGGCGCACAACAGCATCGGTGTGCGTTTCATCGTGTCTCCTTGAGTGTCAGTCCGGTTGATTCGACGGGCGCTGCTGCGGCGTCCTGGGGGCGGACCGGGCGGGGCGCAACCGGATACGCGCCACGCCGGGCATGGGGAGTGCGAAGTCGAAACGGAGGGTGGTGTCGCCGGCCGGCGATGCGGTAGCCGACGTCGGCGGGCCGGCCGGCGTCGGCAGCGAGGTCGGCGCCGGCGGCGTGGACGGCGCCGGGCCGGTTGGGAGGATCGGCTCGCTGGCGAGCGTGTCGGCCGCGCGCAACCGTGACCAGAGCTGCTCGTCCGGCCAGATGATGTCGGTCGGGCATGCGGCGGCGATATTGGAATGGTTGGTGTCGATCCGGGAGAGCGTCGCCTCGTAGGCGATGGCCGGATCGAGCCCGCCGACTTCGAGCCGGACGTTGCGGTCCAGCCGAGGGTCACCGGACATGACGGCCGCGTTGATCGTCCCGTTCCACGTCAGAACGTCGATCGTGCCGTCGTCGTGGCGAGTGGCCGAGCACTGTACGAGAACCGCCGCGCCGTCGCCGGCCACGGTGTGAGCGAGTACCGCGTCGCCTTGATGCGCGGCTAGATGCGCCGCCCAGTATCGGGGCTTGGCGAGATTGCCCACGGTCAGCAGGCCAAATCCGTTGTGGAACAGCCGATCGGGCCGACCGAGCTCCTCGAAGTGGTCGCTGGCCACCCAATAGGCGAGCGCATCGAGATGATGTTGTGCGACGGCGTACCCGCTCAGGACGAACGGAGCGCCGAAGGCGGTGTCGTGAATCGGGCCGAAGTGCGTCGAGCCGACACCCCATTCGGTCCACCACACCGGCGTCCCTTCGAAGCCGTGCCGGGCGAGTGCCGGCCGTACGTCGAGCGGAAGGTTGCCGTACGTGTGGCTGGTAACGAAGTCCAGTGGCACCGCGGTGTGCTCCGCATAGGCGGCCAGGCGCTCGACCCATTCGGCCGCCGCGGTCGACGGGCCGCCGACCGCCAGTCGCGCATCAACGGACTTCAGCGCGCGCGCCGACTCTTCATAGAGCCGCAGGTACTCGTCGATCGTGCCGGTCCAGAACACTACGAGGTTCGGTTCGTTCCACACTTCGAACGACCATCGCGCGACCTCGTCGATGCCGTACCGGTCGATCAGGTGTTCCGCGAGTGCCGCGATCAACGCGCGCCAGGCGGACCAGTCGGCCGGTGGCGAGATGATCCCGCCATAGGTGAAAACGGTCTCCCGCGGATCGCGGGCCAGCGCGGCCGGCATGAAGGACAGCTCGACGACCGGTCGGATCCCGATGTCGAGCAGCTGATCGTAGATCGCGTCAACGCGATCGAAGTTGTAGGTCACCGTGCCGTCGTCGGCGACCCGGACGACGTCGTTGTCGTCGTGCAGGATCGCGTGGGCGCGGACCCGCTGCACCCCGAGGTCCTCGTGCACTCGTCGCAGCGCGGTCGCGAACTCGTCGGCGATCCACTTCTGGTCGCCGACGAGGAGCAGTTGTGACAGCCGCTCCGAGCCGATCAATTCCCAGACCCGACGGAGGTCGCCGACCACGCGGGAGGCGTCGACGCTGACCGCGACGACGGGCGTCTCGACCGATCCATCCGTACGGCCGTGCCACGTGTCGACGGAGACCGGCTGGGACCATGTCCAGACCGGGTAGTCGGCGCCGATGACGGCTCCGACGCGATACGTGTACGTCGTCACGTCGCGCAGGCCGGTGTCGGCGAAGACGGTTTGCGGAACGGCCGGGACGTCGGAGCCGCCGTGGTCGACGATGATCGGCGAACTCCCAGCCTCGCTGCGCTCGATGACGTAGCCAGCGGCACCGGCGACGGGTTCCCAGGAAAGTCGTACGTGTCCCATGGCGGGCTCGGCGATCAGATCGGTCGGTGCGGGTAGGCGGGTGTCTTCGTCCGCGCCGACAGTGTCGGTCAGCCGCTGGTAGATGCGGGTCTCGAAGTCCGTACGCGCGTCCGGCGATGTCATCGAACCGGTCCGACCATGTGTGAGTCTCCTTGTGGATCCGGCCGGCGGTGAATGGCATATCCGCCGGTGAGGCGTGTTCTAACGACGTCGAGGCACCGTTAGATGTCGGGCGTGCAACCACAGCTTTCGCGGATATCGATCCGCACTGGCATCTCGACCAACCGAGCCGCGAGCGCCGAATCGGCCAGGCGTTCCTCGAGCATGCTCACGGCCTTCTCGCCCAGCTGGCGCATGGGCTGCATAACCGTCGTGAGGGCGGGCCGTACGTGCTGGCCCAGTTGGATGCCGTCAAATCCGGTCACCGCCACATCCTGCGGAACACGCAACCCTGCCCCGGCCAACGCGGTCAGCGCGCCCAACGCGGTCTGGTCGTTGGCGCACACCAGAGCCCTGGGACGGTGCCCATCGGCCAGGATCTGAGCGACCGCCCGCCGGCCGCCCGCGGTGGTGAAGTCGCCCGCCGCGTGGGGACGTTGCGCGACTGGCAGTCCCCGTTCGGTCAGGGCCGCCCGGAAACCGTCGAAGCGGGCCGCGGAGTCGGGCGAGTCCGGCCCCGCTACGAACCACAGGTCGGTATAGCCGTGCACATCCACCAGATGCTCGGTCACCTCACGGGCACCGGCCCGGTTGGCTACCACGAGGTGGTCGACCACCCGCGCGACCTCATCCGACGTACGGGGCCCGGCCAGCATCACCACCGGGATCCGGCCGGCGATCCGTTCCAACACCGGCGCCGGCACCGTACGGGCCAGCACGACCAAGCCGTCGCACCGGCCGGCGACGGTCGTCACGAGATCGACGTCGTCGGTTTCGTGAGAGGCTGCGATGAGTAGCGCATATCCGCGGCGGCGGGCCGCCCGCTCCATTCCCCGGATGATTTCGTCGTACCAGAACATCGCGTCCGACTCGGCGTCCTGATCGCCGACCAGGTCCGGGAAGCACAGCCCAAGCACTCCCGTACGTCTCGCGGCCAGGTCCCGGGCGGCGCCGCTTGGCACGTAGCCCAGCTCAGCGACGGCCGCGAACACCCGTTCCCGATACTCCGCGCGGACTCGATCGTTGCCCGACAGAACCCTCGACACGGTCGCGGTCGAGACCTGGGCGTGCCGAGCAACCTCGTACACCGTGGGCACTGTACGCACAGCGGCTGACTCCCCACCTCGCGTGTACGCGCTTACTGTATGCGCGTACAGAACGCAGTATGGCGAAGGTGAGTGGCGATGTAAAGGTCTGTGAACACCCACCCGATCCGGCCGCCGAGTCGGCAACGCACCACGTCCGAAGTGGAAGGACGATGCGCTCGTGGCCGATGAGTGTCGGCCCGGCGCAATGAGAAACATGGCATCGGGCCTACCCCCACGACGTGGGGGTAAACCCGGCTCTTATGCCAAGACGCCAGGACGCCAAGACGCCGCGTCGAGATAGGCGTCGGTATTAGGCCAGCTACGGGCTGTTGCTAGGAGCGATGGACGGCTTTGGTGACGGCGATCCGCAGGGTCGGTCCGGCTGAGCGTTGGCCTGGGCCACCGTCCATTTACCGGCCGCGCTTCGGTTCATCAGCATCAGGACCGTGTACGCGCCGACCGCGTCGGTCAGATAGGTCGGGTGCGGTGGGTGGCCGCTCACGTCTATTTCCGGCGTGGTCGGCACCGGCGACGGGCTGTTCGCGCTTTCCGCCGTGACGGTGTGCCACGAAACCGGATCGAAGCAGAACGTTACCGACGCGATCGTTTCGTTCGCATCGACGAACTGGACGACCGGCTTCGACCATGTCGGCTGGCCGACGGCCTTGACGTGTGCCTTGACGGCGCTTTGGATGACGGGCTGAAGGCCAGCGGCGTTACCGCCGCCCAGGCTAACGAAGTCAGGACTGTTCGGATCGCCGGCGTTGAAGGCCGCCACGTACTCGGTCATGAATTTCTTGTATGTCGCGATGATCTGCGTGGCACCCTGGCTCGCGGACACCGTCGGCGGCGCCACGGCTGTCGCGACGTCGGGCGCGCTGCTCGACGAGCAACCGGCCACGCCGGTGAGGCCAAGGGCCACCGATACTACGATCACCCAGGTACGTCGGCGTACATGCGGCCCCAACGCGCTCTCCTCCATGGCAAAACTGGCAATGCAAACTCGCAGTGCAAGCCGACGTGCGGCTGGCAACGCAACCGGCATGGCAGACGGGACGCCCAAATGATGGCGTGTCCATGACAGTCGGGGTTGGTGCGGCTGTCAACCCCTGCGGTCGCCCCGAACGATACGGACAGTGATGCGAACCACTCTCGATGAGTACGAACGGCGCATGTGGCAGGGGCGTGCGCAAGCCTACGTCCTCAGCTTCGCAACGCTCTGTGCACATCCGGTGCACGCATTGCTTAACGCCGCCGCCGTTGCTCCCGGTACCTCGTTGCTCGATGTCGGCACTGGTCCGGGCACCGTCGCACGGAGCACTGCCGGCGAAGCGATCACGTGTTCGATGCGGTGATCGCGGCCCTCGTGACACGCGCCGCTGCCCTGGGCCTTACAGCAGGGCCGAGCGCGGAGGATCGGAACGTCGCGGCCGTCGAAGGCTGGATCCACGTACCGACGCACGATCTTGAGCACTTGATCTGATCACTCGGCGGGCGACCACCTTCCGTACAACTGTCTCGCGGAACCGCGGAACTGCCGTACGGCGAGAAATGTGCCACGGCGGCCGACACGCGGTGCTTCGGTGCCATCGTGCGTCGCATCGGGCCGACAATGACGAGGCCGACAATGACCGGGCCGACATCGACGAGGCAGCTTCGCATCGACTAAGGCGGATGACATGAGCACCTGGGACATGATCAGGTTAGAGCGCGCATCGTTCGCCGATGCGCTGGCGAGCCTGCCGCCGGACGCGTGGGACGCCCAGTCGCTCGCGGGCCGGTGGTCGGTCCGCGACGTCGTCGCGCACATGATCGCGACGGCGCAGATGACACCGTCGAAGTTCTTCGGCGCGATGATCGGCAGCGGTTTCAGCTTCCAGTCGATGACGGCCAAGAAGATCGCCGGCGTCAAGGCCGGCCAGTCGGACGCGGATTTGGTCGAGACCTATCGATCGCTGATCGACTCACGTTCGGCGCCTCCTGGTCCGGCGCCGTCGTGGCTCGGTGAAACCATCGTGCACGGCGAGGACGTCTTCCGGTCGCTCGGCACATACCGTCCGCATCCAGTCGAGCACGTCGTCACCGTGGCCGACTTCTACAGCGGCTCAAACCTGTTGATAGGCGCGAAGAATCGGATCGAGGGTGTGACGTTGCGGGCCACGGACAGCGATTGGTCGCACGGCTCCGGTCCGGAGGTCAGCGGGCCGACCATCGCGCTCGTGATGGCCATGACCGGTCGCAAGGCGGCGCTCGACGATCTCAGCGGGCCCGGCGTGGACGTGCTGCGATCCCGACCGTGACCGCCTAAGCGGCGCAACTGCCGAAGTGCGTTCGCGAACGACGCTGCGGAA
>DASQPR010000289.1:0-5442 GCA_035643815.1 Micromonosporaceae bacterium
ACAACCGACCTGACCGCGGCGCGCGCGCTCGTCGTGGATCTTTCGGATGTCACCTTCTGCGACTCCTCGGGGCTGCGGCTCCTGTTGCATCTACGTCAGGTCATGGTCGAACACGGCGGTGGATATGACGCCGTCGGCGCACACGGCATCGTCGCGAGCACGATCGAAGTGACGGGGCTCACCGACGTGTTGCACGAACCGCCTGTTCAAGGCCCATCGGGGGCGAATTCCGACGGCTGACTCGGGCGGAGCGATGTGGCACGTGTTGTTTCACGTGTCGATTGCCCGCCAACCGGGTAGTGGCTCTGATGCACTCGGGACAGACGCTTGCCGGTCGCTACCGGCTGGATGAACCGATCGCTACGGGCGGTATGGGGGAAGTGTGGCGCGCGACGGACGGCACACTCGGCCGTACAGTCGCAGTAAAGATCTTGCGAGCCGATCGGTCCGTTGATGCGTCGTTCGGGGCCAGATTCCGCGCCGAGGCACGCACGCTCGCCACACTGAACCATCCCGGCGTCGTCGACGTGTACGACTACGGCGAGATCGCGTCCGGTCCGGCCGCGCTCGGGGTGGCGTACCTGGTGATGGCGTTCGTCGACGGTGAGCCGTTGTCCGACCGATTGGCCACGTCCGGACGCCTGGCCCCAGCCGTGACGATGTCAATCGTGGCGCAGACGGCCGACGCACTCGACGCCGCTCATGCGGCCGGCGTCGTCCACCGGGACATCAAGCCGGGCAATGTCCTCATCGATGGCCAAGGTCGGGTCATCCTGGTGGATTTCGGAATCGCCCATACCGCCGCGACCGATGGGTTGACGGGCGTGCGCGACGTCCTTGGCACGGCGCGGTACATGGCGCCGGAACAGGCCACGAAGCGGCCACTCACCCCGGCGACGGACGTCTACGCGCTCGGCACCCTCGCCTACGAGTGTCTGGCCGGTGCTCCGCCGTTCCCGGGCGACGATGTCCTGGCCGTAGCCATGGCGCATGTCCATGACGAGCCGCCACCATTACCGGCCGATGTCCCGATCGCCGTATCTGACGTCGTCATGACCGCGATGGCGAAGGATCCGACGAGAAGGTTTCCCACGGCCGCATCGATGGCGACGGCAGCACGTCGGGCAGCGGATCCGAGGACGGCCGCCAATCCCGCCGCCGCGATCGTCCCGTCCACTGCCACGACTGCAAGGGTCACGCCGGCTGGCCTCGTGCCCGCGACATGGATCGCGCAACCGGAGGTCGCGCCGGTACCGCCCAATCGGCGCTCGAAGCGCGGCGTTGTCGGCGCGGTCGCGAGTCTGGCGATCGTCGGGATCGCGATCGCGGTCGTCCTGGCCGCATTCCACCCCGGCATATCCGGAACAACACCACCGAAGCAACCGGCGACGACCGCGCCAGCCGGTGCCGGCGCGGGGCCGGGAGCTTCGGGATCGCCCGGCCAGTCCGGCGCGAACGGTCGAACGTCACCGTCGCGTCAATCGTCGGGTTCGGGGCATTCCGGCAAGGCGGGAGCCACGACTGCGAGTACGAAGGCGCCGGCGCCTGCTCCGTCGACCGCTCCGCCGAAGTCCGGATCGCCGACCGGTGGCACCGGTCCGTCCGCCGCTCCGAGCCCGTCCTCGGACGGCGGCACCTCGGGCGGCGGCGGTACGTCCGGCGGCGGCTCTGGTGGCGGCTCTGGTGGCGGCGCGACTCCCACGCCGCCGCCGAGCACTACCGGATGATCTCCGGACTGCCGTTATCCGCGGGTTCGGGTTTGGCCGCATCGCTACGACGGACATACCGACGCAACGTGTCATTTGTGAGGGGAGCCAAGTGTGAGTGCAGGCCGGCAGATTGGCCGAGCCAAGGTGTTGCGACACGTCGGTCATGCGCCGATAGGACGCGTACGTGGGGTAAAGCAGATGCCCGCGGCCAAGACGAGCGTGATGACGGGACCGGCGACAGCCGTGCCCGTCTTCGTTGACGACTCCGGACGGCGCCGGCGACGGATGCGCGCGATCACGTTCGCTGTCGCGTGCATGGTCGTACTGGCGGCCGTTGTCGTCTGGTTGAGTCTGTCCGCGTCTCCGCTGCGACCCGACCCCGTCGCGACCTGTACGCCGTCGGCCGCGCACGCCTCGAAATGCCAGCAGCGATGACCATCTACTCCAGCCGCAGCAAAGCTGACGGAACGTCCACGCCCGTCGCCGCCGGAGCGCCCGCAGCACCGCCCGCAGCAGCGTCCGCAGCAGCCGAGACAACCGGCTTCCTGAGTGCTCAGAACCCGGTGGGCCATTGGCTACGCCGGCTCGTGACGTTCTTCGCGTTGCTCGTCGTGGCACTGTTGTTCCTGGTCGAGGCGTACACGAATGCGTCGTTCGCCCCAGACGGAACATCCGTTTCGAAGCAATCCGGCGCGGACGTGCCGTCCACGGTCAGCCACGGCGGTCCGGTGATCGACACGGGCGGATCGCGGCCGACCACGTACCGACCGTCTCCGCACACGATCGCCCTAACGTTCGACGACGGACCGGATCCCACGTGGACGCCGAAGATCTTGGACGTCCTCGCGCGCTATCACGTGCAGGCAACGTTCTTCGTGGTGGGATCGCATGTCGCTCGCTATCCCGCACTGACCCGCCGGATCGTCGACGGCGGCAATCAGATCGGCGTCCATACGTTCACCCACCCCAACCTCGACGCCATCCCGACCTGGCGGCGGACCGTGGAGTATTCCCAAACTCAGATGGCGATCGCTGGCGCCACCGGAGTCAAGACATCGCTGCTTCGACCTCCGTACTCCTCGTCCCCCGATGCGGTCGAAGACTCCGATTGGCGGGTGATGCGACAGATCGGTGCGCAGGGTTATCTCACCGTGCTTGAGAACGTCGACAGTGATGACTGGGCGCGGCCCGGCGTATCGAAGATCTTGGCCAACGCGACCCCCCACAACGGGGACGGCGCGATCGTGCTCATGCACGACGCCGGAGGCGACCGGGCCGAGACCGTTGCCGCGCTGCAGCGCTACATCCCGGCCATGCAGGCCCGCGGCTATACGTTCACCAGCGTCTCGCAGGCAGTTCAGCCGCATTTGACGACGCCGGTGAACGTCACGGCGTCGACCTCGGAACGTTGGCGCGGGCGTGCGCTCGTGTGGACCGTACAAGCGGCCGACGGGTTCATGCGGGTGCTGTGGTGGTTGCTGATTGTGATCGGTGCGCTGACCGTCCTACGCGCGCTGCTGTTGTTCGGCGTCGCTGCATGGCATGCCCGACGCCGCCGGTCGCCAACCTGGTCCTGGGGTGCACCGGTCACCGAGGCGATCTCGGTCATCGTGCCGGCCTTCAACGAGCAGGACACGATCGCAGCGACCGTACGTACCCTCGCGGCGTCAACGCATAGACAGGTGGAGATCGTCGTGGTCGACGACGACTCTTCGGATGCGACCGCGGATCGCGTCACAGCACTCGGCCTCGACAATGTGCGCCTGGTTCGTGTGCCGTCGGGCGGCAAGGCGACGGCGTTGAACGCTGGCGTAGCCATGGCGAGCCATGACCTGATCGTGATGGTCGACGCGGACACCATCGTCGACGCCGACGCATTGCACGAACTCGTGCAGCCGTTCGGTGATCCCTCCGTCGGTGCCGTAGCCGGCAACGTCAAGGTCGGCAACCGTCGCCGGCTTCTCGGCCGGTGGCAACACATCGAGTACGTCATCGGCTTCAACCTCGACCGGCGGCTCTACGACGCCCTGGGTTGCATCCCGACGATTCCCGGCGCGCTTGGCGCGTTCCGGCGACGCGCATTGGAAGAAACCGGTGGACTGAGCCATGACACGCTCGCCGAGGACACCGACCTGACCATGGCCATCCTCCGGAGCGGATGGCGTGTCGTCTATCAGGAAACCGCGCGGGCCCGCACCGAGGCGCCGGCCACGCTCCGGCAACTCTCGCAACAGCGATACCGATGGAGCTACGGCACGATGCAGGCGATGTGGAAACATCGCCGGTCGATCATCGAGCGCGGCGCATCGGGCCGGTTCGGCCGCCGCGGCTTACCGTTGATCGGCCTGTTCACAGTCGTTCTGCCGCTGTTCGCGCCGTTGCTCGACGTCCTCACCGTCTTTGGTGCGCTCTTCCTCGACCGCTGGATCACCATCATCGGCTGGTTGGCGATTCTTGCGGTTCAGACAATCACGGCGATACTCGCGTTCCGGCTCGACCGTGAGCCGCTGCGACCGCTGTGGGCACTCCCCCTGCAGCAGTTGGTGTACCGCCAGCTCATGTACATCGTGCTCGTACGCTCCGCGTTCACCGCACTGACCGGCCGGCGGTTGCGATGGCAGAAACTCGAGCGGAGCGCCGAAGTGGCCGTCGACGTTGGCTGACGGGCCGGCGCTCCGCTTCGCAACGAGCGGGTGCACCGGTCCGCGAATCGTGCCGTCGCTGGCGTTACTTCTGGATCGCCGCCCCGGCCGGCGAAACGAGCCACCACAGACCGCCGAATTGGTTCAGACCTTGGCCGTTCGTCTGTCCAGCGGCGGTATCGGCCGCGTAGTAGTAGAGCGGGTGGCCGTTGTAGACCACCTGTGTCGTGCCGTCGCTCCGGGTGATCGTGGTCAGCATCGATGCGGTCGCGCCACTCCCGGCCGTCGGGTTGCCCTTCGTGGTCAGCGGCGGCCACGCGGCCGCACACGCGCCGGTGCAGACCGACTTCCCGCCGGTGTCGGCGGCGAACAGATACAGGGATTTACCGGAGCCGTCGGTCAGGTAGGTCCCGGCCGAGCCGGTCTTCGTCATCACCACGGCGGGTCCGCTGGGCGCCGACGGGCTGCTCCCGCCGGTCGAGGCTACAGATGGGTTAGCTGTGGTGGCTTGGCCACCACTGCTGCTGCTGCCATTGCTGCTGCTCCCGCACGCCACGAGTAACAGGCCCGCGAATACGAGCACCGCGGCGGCACGCCAACCACGCACGTGCGTTCTGAGGTTATGTGAACGTGAGTCTCGCATGCCTCGGTCCTCTCTCTTGATTGAGGAAGTTGTCGGCAGTTAAAACGACCGCGGGAGTTCACGCAGCCGGGTTGTGAAGATCACGACCGGCATCACAAATGCCCGTCGGCACGATCATGAGTGGGTACGGCGCCCCAAGACGTCGGTCGGCCAGGCACACGCATTTTCGCCTCGCTCCAAGGGGCCAGGCACCCAGGTGTTATCGCCGTTCGAGCCCAGGGTAGGCGAGTTGAACGATCGGAGGGCTGGATCGCGCAATCAGGCCCCGGTTGTCTCCACGTATCGCCGCCGGCGGCTCCGAGCCGCCCGACCGACGTTCCAGCGCACGATGCTGACGGCCATCAACCGTCCGACCGGCAGGACACGATCGCTAACGGGGCCAGTGCGCGGCACGAGCCTGCCTCCGACGAAGATCTGTCGCGCACAATCTACGCACGGACTACATCGT
>DASQPR010000290.1:0-7436 GCA_035643815.1 Micromonosporaceae bacterium
AACCGTGCCAGCGCCGCCGCGGCGGCGGTGCCGTCACCACCGGCTCGCCCAGCGGCGCTGAGCGTCAGGGGGATTAGATTCGAGGCGCCCAGCCCGAAGACCGCGAAGCCGGCGATCGCGAGAGTCAGCCATGGGCTAAACACGGCGAGAGCCAGTCCGGCCACGGCCAGTAACCCACCGGCGCGGAACAGCGCGGAGCCGCCGAATCGCCGCTTCAGCCAGTCGCCGGCGAGCCGGCCACCGGTCTGGCTCGCGGTGTAGGCGGTCACCGCCATCGAGGCCACCGTCAATGTCGCACCCCGGTTGTCATGCAGGAAGATGCCGCTCCACGCGAGCGCCGCGCCGTCACAGATCATCAGAATGAAACCGATCCCACCGAGCACGACGATTGCCCGCGTCCAACCGGACCGCCAACCCGATCGCCAACCGGCTCGGCACGCATCGCTGCCGCGTTGCGGCGCATGCCGATTTACGGACGGCGGCATCAACAACGGACTGACCGCCAGCCCGGCCGCGAAGACGACGATGCCAATCGCCACGAAGTGCGTGGCCGGCGAAATCCCGGCATGGATGACCAGTGCCCCGATCAGCGAGGCCAGAACGGCGCTCACGCTCCAGGCGGCGTGGCACCCGCTCATGATGGGTCGTTGCCGGATCCGCTCGACCGCGACCGCGTGTGCGTTCATCGCCACATCGAGCATTCCGTGCACCGCCCCGGTCAGCGTGATGGCGAGTCCAAATGCAATCGTGCTACGGCTTGTGCCGATGGCGATCACCGCCAACGGCATAGCGATCAGGGCGAGTCGGATAACCCGGGCGCTGCCCACGCGCGCGGTCAAGGCGCCGACGAACTGCATCGCGATCAGTGCCGCGGCACCGAACAAGGTGCCGAGCGCGCCGAGTTGACCGTCGCTGAGGTGGTGGTCGGCCTTCAACGAGGGCAATCGGACGATGTAGCTGGACAGCAGGAGCCCGTTGAGGAAGAACACCGCTGTGACCGCCCACCGGCCGCGGCCGGCCGTCGCCGGTGGGCCGGCCGACCGTGTGGTCGTTGCGTCCTGAAGCACCACGGTGTCGCTCCCTTGATGATCGCCGATTGACCGCCTCGTGCGGGTAAGCGACGAACGGAAGGCGCCCGCTACTACGCAGTTGCGCCACGAATCGTTGTCCGGGGGCCGGTCGGGATCGGCATAGTTGCCGAGTCATCGGCCGAGCGGAGGGTCGAGGCGGGTGAGCCGCGTATGAGCTGCTTGCGCCGTCCTGGCAGCTCCATTCTGGAGCGTGGGTACGACACAATCCGGCTGCCACCAGTCGGCTGGAAGTCGCCGTAGAAACGCCGGGGTGGGATGAACCGACAGCAACGACTGCTGCGGCGGATTAGGGGCGCGGCGGTGCTGGCGGGGTGATGTAGTCCTCGAGCAACGCTGGCGTGAGCCCCGCCTTGTGGATCGCGGTCAGCGCGGCCAACACATCGGCGGGAAACGTCGAGCGGAAGTGCATGAGGATGATGTCGCCAGGTTTGATCTTGTGGTTCGACGTCTGGTAGAAGACCTTCCCGTTCCGTACCGTCTCCGACCAGTAAAAGGCGGCCGTCAGCCCGCAGTTATGCACAACCCGCAGCGTCGTCTGGTCATAATCGCCGAACGGGGGCCGGAACAATGCGGGGGCGCGACCGAACGTATGCGTCAACATGGTCCGGCCGCCGCAGATCTCGTGTTCTTGAAAATCCTCCGTCCGGCCACGGAGGATCGGATGGGTCAGGGTGTGATCTTCGATCACCCCGCCGTCGGCCGCCAACTTCTTGAAGAACGACGGATTGCGCGCGGCCACCGGAGCGATCAGGAACATCGTGAACGGGATGTGCGCCGCGTGCATCACTGTGAGGTCGTCGGGCATCTGCACGATGCCGTCGTCGATCGTGAGGAACGCCACCTTTGATGTGACCGGCAGATGATAGAAGATCGGCGCCGAGGATCCGGCGGTGATATGGACCGGGATCGGCTTCGGCGCGGCCGGAAACACCGGCAGCTTGGTCACCAACTTCTGCAGTGCGGTCAACGATTTCGTCGGTGACGGACTCGACGATTGAGTCGCCGTGTGCGCGCCGGCCGGCGACGTGCGTCCGGCGCGCGGTGATGCCGGGGCGCTGCCGGTGCACGCGGCGAGCGCCACCACTGTCGCGGCCAGCACGGTCAGCGCCGCACGACGTCCGGTTACTCGACGTCGGGGGCGGCGCTCGCGGGACGGCACGCGCTGACACTAGCCACTGTCCACATCGCGCGCCGCCCCGCCACGCGGACAAAGGAGGCATTTAACCCGCAGAACTGTATGGAACTTGGCCGGTCCGCGGCGGCCTCGGTGACCAAGTACCGTACGAGGGCCGCGGACGTAGGCGTTTCAGTTGGCGAGGCCAACGGCCTGGCGAATCGTTTCGGGCTGTTCCAGGACGCGCAGCATGTACTGCGCCACGTCGGCCCGCGAGATGCTCCAGCCGCCCGGGATGTTGCGCCCGATCGCGGTACGGTACGCACCGGTCAGCGGCTTGTTGGTAAGTTTCGGCGGCCGTACGGCGGTCCAGTCGAGACCGCTGTCACGCAGCACGTCCTCCATGCGCACGACGTCGGCGTACTGACGACGGAACGCGGTGCGGGCAAACGGCGCGAACAGATGACGCATGAAGAATCCGTCGCCGGGATCGTGCTTCGGCGGGTTCGGCCGGCCCGGCGACGGCACAGTGCCGATCGGCGCCGCGCTGACCGCCACGATGCGCCGAACGTCGGCGGCCGTCATCGCCTCGACGATCGTGCGGGTGCCACGCCACGTGATGCCGGCGTCGGCATCCGCGAACGACCGTGCGCCGAGGCCGGACAGAACTGCATCGGCCCCGCTGACCGCGGACTCGATCCGGGCGGATTCGGCGGTGCCGAGGTCGGCCTCGACGACCCGAACGGCGTCCCAAGCGGATTGGGCTAGTTTCCGCGGATCGCGGACGACCGCGGTGACGTCATGCCCGGCCGCGGCGGCCTGGGCGAGGATCTGCTGGCCGATGCCACCGGTAGCAGCGAAGATCGTGATTTTCATGGCGTGCTCCCTTGCCTCGATTGAGTAGGTCCCGCGGCGGAATAGCGGGTACCGTGTCCTCGGAACATCGTATTATACGAGGAGCATATCGTATGGATTCCGAAGCATCTAACCGGGTGCCGACCTCGGCAGCATCCAGCGACGGGGTGCCGAATTCGGCCGCCCGTGGCGACGCACGCCAGCGGCGGCGGCTCACGGCGGCGATCAAGGAGTCGATGCGCGACCTCGGAAACCAACTCACGCTGCTGAATCATCACGTCGGGTCCCGCCTCGAGATCAAGGATGTCGATTTCGACTGTCTCGAGGTCATCAACCGGCATGGACCGATCGGCCCGAGCGCGCTCGCGCGCCGCGCCGGCCTGCATCCGGCCACGATGACCGGGATACTCGATCGCCTGGAGCGAGGCGGCTGGATCACCCGCGACCGCGATCCACAGGCCGTCGATCGTCGAGCCGTCGTCGTACGGGCGACTCGCGAACGAGTCAGCGAGGTGTTCCACCTCTACCGGGGGATGAACGCCTCGATGGATCAGATCTGCGACCGCTACGACGACGGGCAGCTCCAGGTGCTTGCCGACTTCCTGCAGCGCACCACCAGCGCTGGACGGGCCGCAACCGAGGAACTCGCCTAGACGTTATGTCCGTTCGGCGGGGGTTGCGCTTAAACGACCTCGAGATCGACGGTGATGTTGCCGTGGGTCGCGCGGGAGTATGGGCAGACCTTGTGCGCGGCCTCGGCCAACTGCCGCGCGGTTTCGGCCGGCACATTTGGCAAGTGGATCAATAGCGTCACGGCCAAGCCGTACGCCGGACCGTCCGGGCCGATGCTGACACGCGCGGTCACCGTCGAACCGTCCACATCGGCCTTGGCGGCGCGGGACGTGATCCGCAGAGCGCTGTGGAAGCAGGCGGCGTAGCCGGCCGCGAAGAGCTGCTCCGGATTCGATCCCTCGCCGGAGCCACCCATCTCCTTGGGGAACGCGAGATCGAAGTCTAACCGGCCGTCGGAGCTGGTCACGTGTCCGTTGCGGCCGTCGCCGGTCGACCGGGCCTCGGCGGTGTACAGGATCTTCTCGGGCATGGTGGCACCTTTCACGGCGGTCGGCGCGCGAAGCGCGCAGGATATCTACTCACAGAAGGAACGCATCCGGCCCGGCAAACGAGCCCCGGCGTGACCCTTACCACCAAACTCCGATAACGGGCACATGCACCAAGGCTGGACTGACCCGCCGGTCGCATCGGAACGGGAATGCTGTTAACCCGCTGACGGGAGGACTTTCGCATGGCCACCGATCTGTTCATTCTCGCTATGGATCATCGAGACTCGCTCGCCAAGCTGGTCTACGGAATTGCCGGCACACCCGACGCTGCTGAGGCGGACCGCATCGCGCGCGACAAGCTGCTCATATTTCGAGGGCTGCTCGCCGCGCTCGACCGGGGCGCCGATCCGTCCGTGACCGGCGTCCTGGTCGACGAGCGGTACGGAGCCGACGTGGCTCGCCTTGCTCGAGAGGCCGGACTGCGAGTCGCGATGCCCATCGAAGAGTCCGGCCGGGAGTTCTTCACGCTCGAGTACGGCAGGATCGGCGAGCAGACGTGGCTCGATCACGTCGAACGTTTCTCGCCTGACTATGTCAAGGTGCTCGTACGCGACAATCCAGACTTCGATCCATCCGACCGGAAGGCCCAGCAGCAGCAACTGGCGGTCGTTTCGGCCGCGCTGCACGACGTGCATCGGACGTTCCTCTTCGAACTGTTAGTGCCACCGACCGACGAGCAGCATGACCGGCTCGGCCACGACTTCGACGCCCGGTTGCGTCCCCACCTGACCGAGCAGGTGATCGCCGACTTTCAGACGGCCGGCGTCGAGCCCGACATCTGGAAGATCGAAGGGTTGGAAGACGCGGCCGCGGCCAACGACGTGGTGGCTGTGACTCAACGAGGCGGCCGAGACAATGTCCGCTGCATCGTGCTCGGCCGGGACGCTCCGGTCGAGCGACTCGACCACTGGCTCCTGATCGCGGCGGGTACGCGGGGATTTGCCGGCTTTGCTATCGGACGCAGCATCTGGGAGCAGCCATTAGTCGACCACGAGGCCGGCCGGCTCAACGACGACGGCGTGATCGACATCGTCGCCACGAACTATCTGCACTTCGTGCAGGCCTACCGCGACGCGTCCTGACTGACCACGAAATCGAGGTGCAGGGCCGCATCGCGAGCGCAACAATCGCGGGCGAGCGCGCCGGCGATCGCCGTGTCGGACGGGAGCGTACGCATGATCAAGCGCCGAGAGATCCAGAGCAGCGACGCCGATCTGCGCGCCATGCAATCGCTGTGTCAGGCCATCTGGTGGTCCGGATCGAGCTGGCACATCGGCGACATCGCATGGGGTCGACGGCAGCACATCGGACGCGATCCGGAGTGGCGGAGCGCGGTCTGGGAGCGCGAGGGCGAGGTGCTCGCCTGGGCCTGGTTCCGGCTACCCGATCATCTCGATCTCGCCGTACATCCCGAGCATCCTGAACTCGGTGCCGAGGTAGTGACGTGGTTCCGGGAGGTCGCGGTGGCCGACGACCTTGTCGCGTACGCGATGGATACCGAGCCCCATATCATCGCCGCGTTCGCAGCGGCCGGCTTTCGCGAGGTCGACGACCCGCACGCCATGTACCGCTATACCCACTCCCTGGCAACCCTCGACGAGCCTGTCGTGCCGGACGGCTTTGTCGTGCGGCCGGTGCGCGGAGACGACGACGTGCCGCGCCGGGTCGATGTGCATCGCAGCGCCTTCCACCCATCCAGGGTCACCGTCGACAGCTATGCCAACGTGCGCGCGTCGTGGCCGTACCGACAAGATCTTGATTGGGTCGTCGAGACGCCGGACGGGAGTTTCGGCGCCTTCTGCCTGATCTGGTGGGACGAGGTGAATCGGGTCGGTGAGCTGGAACCGGTCGGCACCCATCAGGACTTCCGGCGAATCGGGCTGGCGCGGGCGGCCTGCCTCGGCGCGATGCGGGCGCTGCGCGACCTCGGCGCGACCGAGGCCGTGGTCCTCAGCTTCGATCTGCCGGACAAGCCTGGGCCGCGTGCCCTCTATCACTCGCTCGGCTTCGTCGACCAATCCCGAACGGTGAAGTACGCCGGCCCTCGAAATCCGGCTTGACCCGCACGTTACGTCAGGGTCGAGCATCGAGGCCGAGGAGGAAGCGATGAGCTACTCGGTAGGCCAGGTCGCCGTGCTCGCCGGCGTCACGGTGCGGACCTTGCATCACTACGACGAGATCGGACTGCTGACGCCGGGCGAGCGCTCACTGGCCGGCTATCGCCGCTACGGCGATGACGACCTGCAACGACTGCAGGAGATCATGTTCTACCGCGAGCTCGGGTTCTCCCTCGACGAGATCACGGACCTCGTCCACGACCCGCACGCCGACACAGCCGCGCATCTGCGCCGCCAGCACGAACTGCTGGTGGATCGGTTGAAACGGGTACGGCGGATGGTCGAGGCCGTCGAAAAAGCGTTGGAGGCGCACGCGATGGGCATTTCACTCACGCCGGAGGAACGGTTCGAGGTGTTCGGCGACTTCGACCCGGCCGTACACGCAGACGAGGCACAGGAGCGCTGGGGCGAATCGGACGCGTTCAAGCAGTCGGCGCGTCGGACAGCGGCGTACACCCAGAACGACTGGCTCACGATCAAGGCCGAGGCCGACGCGGTCAATCGCGCGTACGCCGACGCGATGTCCAGCGGCGCGGCGCCGGACTCGTCGGTCGTGATGGATGTGGCGGAGCGGCATCGCCAGCACATCGGGCGCTGGTTCTACGACTGCTCGTACGACATGCATCGCAGCCTGGGCGACATGTATGTCGCGGATCCGCGGTTCACGGCGACGTACGACGAGGTGGCTCCCGGGCTCGCTGTCTTTGTCCGCGACGCGATCGTGGCGAACGCGCACCGTGCGCTTTAGGGCTTGGGGCAGTAGGGCTTGGGGCAACCCGACCCCACTCGACTTGGGGAGGGGCCTTTTAGGTCTTCGTGGGGTCGGGTTGCCCAAGCCCGCGACCGCATGGTGGGTGCGGTGCGTGCGGGCGTCGGGCTTCAGGGCTTTCGACGTTCCCTGGTACGGGCTTCGGTCCCGCTACGTTGTGGCGAGCCGGAGTCGCGGATCTTCGCAGGTTCGTCACGTGAGTGCTGTTATCCGGGCGTTTTGACAGCCCTGGTGTGACGAACTCGCGGATCGTCGCGCGCAGCGCACACCCGACGTACCCACATGCCCCTCAAGGACCTGATCTGACGGACGCGCCGTCCCCACCGACGGTCTTGTCTAGAGGCCGGATGAGCGTGTCCACGACGACCT
>DASQPR010000291.1:0-4091 GCA_035643815.1 Micromonosporaceae bacterium
CGGCAGTATCACCGCCGGCGACTAGTACCAGCCGTGCGCCTGCCAGAATGACCACGCGCCGCACGGCGTGCTGTAGCGGCCCTTGATGTAGTTCAGGCCCCACTTGATCTGCGGCACCGGGTTCGTCCGGTAATCCGCGCCGTACACCGACATCTTGCTCGCCGGCAACGCTTGCGGAATGCCGTACGCACCGGAGCTCGCGTTCTCGGCGGTCGTCCGCCAGCCACTCTCTCTCGACCACATCTTGTCGAGGCACGGCATCTCCGACAGCCCGAACCCCTCTTGGAGGAGCAACGTGCAACCGGTCGCCTTGTTGCCGGTATAGGCACCGCATGACGCGGGAACCGGCCCAGCGCTCGGCGTCTTCGGCGGCGTCCGGGTCTGCGACCGGCTGGCCTGGGCGGCCCGCGCTTTCCGCGCCGCCAACTCGGCCTTGTGGGCGGCGGCGGCCGCTGCCGCCGCGGCGGCCGTAGCTGTGCGCTGCGCGTCGGCCTTGGCCTTGGCCTGTGCGGCGATCAAGGGCGCGTTGGCCGCCTGTTGCGCCGCCTTTTGAAGACTCAACTGCGTGCTGTTGGGTGCGTCGAAACCGACGGCGGCCGTCGTCGCGTCATCGGACGCTTGCGACTGCCGGGCCTGATGGATATAGACGCCGCCGACCAGGGCGAATACCAAGGTCAGTACGGATAACACACGCAGACCGGAACGGCTCCAGAGCCGACTCACGAAGTGCGTCCCTTCGTTGGGGGCAGATACGCACCGCGCAGCACGAGGGGGTTTCGGCGTACGCGGTGCGAGCGTCGACCGACCGGCCACAGTGTCGTGTCCGGGCGTACGGCGCTCTCGCAACACCCTGACCTAGGTGCGCCCCGATATCAAACGCAGCGGTCACTTGCCGTCGAGCGTGTCGAACGACAATTCATGACAAATGCGGATTAAGTCGGTGCTAGCCTGGCAGATCCTCTAACAGATCTGTGACTACCTCGGCGATGGGTGACCGCTCCGAACGGGTCAATGTGACATGTGCGAAAAGGGGATGGCCCTTCAGCGCTTCGATCACCGCAACCACGCCGTCGTGCCGACCAACGCGCAAATTATCCCGTTGTGCGACGTCGTGAGTCAGCACCACACGCGAGCCTGTACCGATGCGGGAGAGCACGGTGAGCAGCACGCCTCGCTCCAACGACTGCGCCTCGTCGACGACGACGAACGCGTCGTGCAGGCTGCGTCCGCGAATGTGCGTGAGCGGCAGGACTTCGAGCATCCCGCGAGCGATGACTTCCTCGATGACGTTGTCGTTGGCGATGGAGCCGAGCGTGTCGAACACCGCCTGGCTCCAGGGCGACATCTTCTCCGACTCGCTGCCGGGCAGATAGCCGAGCTCCTGACCACCCACGGCGAACAGCGGGCGGAACACGATGACCTTCTTGTGTCGTCGGCGTTCCAGCACCTGTTCGAGCCCGGCGCATAGGGCCAGTGCGGACTTGCCGGTTCCGGCCCGACCCCCGAGCGACACGATGCCTACGGACTCATCGAGCAACAGATCCAGCGCGATGCGTTGCTCGGCCGAACGTCCCCGCAAACCGAGTGCTTCGCGGTCACCACGTACCAGTGCAATGGTCTTGTCCGTGGTGACGCGGCCCAGCGCCGACCCGCGCGGTGAATGCAGCACGAGCCCGGTGTGCACCGGCAATGCGGCGGCCTCATCCACGTCGAGTGTCTCGCCGCCATACAGAGCGGAGATCTGACTCTCGTCGAGATCGAGCTCGGCCATGCCCGTCCACGTTGGATCGCTCGCCTGTCCATAGCGGTATTCGTCGGACGGCATGCCGACAGCGGCCGCCTTCACCCGCAGCGGCATGTCCTTGGTGACGAGCGTGACATCGGCGCCCTCGGCCGCCAAGGCGAGCGCGACCGACAGGATCCGCGTGTCGTTGCCGTCGGTCCGGAATCCCGGCGGCAACACCGAATGGTCGGCGTGGTTCAGCTCGACGCGTACGGTGCCGCCGGCGTCGTTCACCGCGATCGGTGTGTCGAGCCGACCGTTCTTGACTCGCAGTTCGTCGAGCCGGCGCAGCGCGGCACGGGCGAAATAGCCGAGCTCCGGATGATTCCGCTTGGCCTCCAGCTCGGAAATGACCACGAGCGGCAGCACGACATCGTGTTCGGCGAAGCGAGTGAACGCGGCCGGATCGGCCAGGAGCACCGATGTGTCCACCACGTACGTCCGACCGGCCGACGCAACGGCGGCCGGTCGGGATGGGCGGGTCCGGGTGCGGCGAACGGGGACGACCTGCGGTGCGGGGGAGGATGCCTGGGAGGCCGATGATTCAGGGCCGGTAGAACGGCGATTGGTCACGGGGCTGCTCCGGCAGGCGCGCACCTCGCGCCCGGCTCGCGATCTGGCACCACCGAAAGCCCGGTATACGGGGTCGGGTGCGGGCCCCGCAGCTGGGTAGCGGTTCCGGGCCGGCCGGTTGACGCGGGAAGCCCCCGCGCCATGCTGTCACGCTAGCGGCCCCGAGCCACACAGGGCTAGTACCGTCACTCACGTTTCGCCGGAGGCGTCGCCGCAGGTCACGACGGCAGGTTACGACCACGACATGCGCTGTTCACACAGCAATGGCGGGGGCGAACCCGAGTTGTGCTAGCTCGGCGCCGAACGGCGCCATGCAAGGTAGGCGCCGAACCGACGCTGTGCTAACTAGGCGCTGTGCTAACTAGGCGCCGTGCTAACTAGGCGCCGTGCCAGCTAGGCGCCGAACCGGCGCTCTCGGTTCGCGTAGGCCCGCAACGCCCGCAGGAAGTCGACCCGGCGGAAATCCGGCCAGTTGGCATCGCAAAAGTAGAACTCCGAGTGCGCCGACTGCCACAGCAGGAATCCGGACAGACGTTGCTCCCCGCTCGTACGGATGACCAGGTCCGGATCGGGCTGGCCCTTGGTGTAGAGGTGGCCGGCGATGTGGTCGACGTCCAGGACCTCGGCCAACTCCTCAATGGTTCCGCCGGCGCGCGCATGCTCCTGCAACAGGGCTCGGAACGCGTCGGTGATTTCGCGGCGGCCACCGTAGCCGACCGCCATGTTCACGATCATGCCGCCGGCTCGATCGGCGGTCGCCGTTTCCGCCGCCTTTAATGCGGCGGCTGTGGTCGCTGGCAAGACGTCCAGTGCTCCAACCGCTCGCAGCTCCCACGGGCTCGTGTCGGTCAGATCACCGGCAAGGTCCTCGATAATCTGCAACAGCGGATCGAGCTCGGCGGCCGGCCGGCGCAGATTCTCCGTACCCAGCAAATAGAGCGTCACATGCTTGATGCCGGCGCGATCGCACCAGCTGAGCACGTCCTTGATCTTCGCGGCGCCGACACGGTGGCCGTCGTTGGGGTCGACGTATCCCATCTCCCGTGCCCACCGGCGATTGCCGTCGCACATGATCCCGACGTGGTGCGGATGCGGTTTTCCCGCCAGCGCGTTGGCGAGCCGGCGCTCGTAGATCGAATAGATGAGATTCCGCACGCCCGCAAGACTATCGATCGCGTGCCCGCGGCTGGGGGGCACCATGTGTTCTGCGCGACGGCTGCGCGCCGCGCGTTGGGCCGAGTCGCCGTGGAGACGGCAAAAAGACGTCCGGCGAGCCCACGGACGGTGCGCGCCGGACGTCTTTAGTGTCAGCGGATCAGTCAGTGACGCCGAGGCGGGCCTTCAGCGCATCGAGCTCGGCCCACAGCACGCCCGGAAGCTTGTCACCGAACTTTTCGAACCACGCGACGACCTGCGGGATCTCAGCGCGCCATTCGTCGGCGTCGACCCGCAGCACCGCCTCGACGTCGGCCGGCGACAGGTCAAGACCGCTCACGTCGAGCGCGTCGGCCGTCGGGACGGCGCCGATCGGGGTTTCCACGGCCGCCGCTTTGCCCTCCAGCCGCTCGATGATCCACTTGAGCACGCGCGAGTTCTCGCCGAAGCCGGGCCACAGGAACTGGCCTTCGTCGCCGCGGCGGAACCAGTTGACGTAGTAGATCGCCGGAAGCTTCGTGGCGTCGCCGGCATGCTCGCCGCCGCCCTTGCCCATCTCGATCCAGTGGTTGAAGTAGTC
>DASQPR010000292.1:0-3664 GCA_035643815.1 Micromonosporaceae bacterium
CCAGTATCTGACCGACGGTTTCCCAGTTTTGTCGGCCGGCCCGACGCCGCGAGTCGACACCGATAAATGGCAGTTCTCGATCATCGCCGACGGCCAACGCCACGAATGGTCGTGGTCACAGATGCAGATGCTGCCGAGCGAGTCGGTCACCGTCGATATCCACTGCGTCACCAAGTGGTCAAAGTTTCATACGCCATGGCGTGGCGTCGCCCTCGACACATTGTTTGCGCATGTGGAGAGCGCGGCCGACTACGCGCTGGTGCACTCGTACGGCGGATACACGACGAACCTGCCCATCGCCGATCTGCTCGACGGTCAGTCCTGGGTCGCCTACGAGTACGACGGGCAGCCGCTGCCACCGGAGCACGGCGGCCCGGCCCGCCTGCTCGTGCCGCATCTCTACTTCTGGAAGAGCGCGAAATGGGTTCGCGCGATCGAGTTGACCCATGACGACCAGCCGGGATTCTGGGAAACCGCCGGCTATCACAACTATGGAGACCCGTGGCGAGAGCAACGGTACTGGGGCGACTGACCTGGAAGGTCGCGACCGTTTCGGCGGTCCGGCGCGAAACGCCGAGCGCGGTGACGCTCGCGCTCGACGTGCCGGAGTGGCCGTCGCACCTGCCCGGGCAGCACGTCGACGTGAAGCTCACCGCCGAGGACGGCTACTGGGCGGAGCGCAGCTATTCGCTCGCGTCGGCGCCCGCACCCGGCCGCCTGGAGATCAGCGTCCAGCGGATCGAGGACGGCGAGATGTCGCCGTATCTGGTCGACGTCGCGCAGCCCGGCGATCCGATCGAGTTGCGGGGTCCGATCGGCGGCTACTTCGTGTGGTCAACGGATCAGACCGCGCCCGTGCTGCTGGTGGCCGGCGGCTCCGGCGTCGTGCCGCTGATGTCGATGCTGCGCGCGCGCGGCGGCGCCGGCAGCCGTACGCCGTTCCGGCTCATCTACTCGGTCCGTACGCCCGACGACGCGATGTACGCCGACGAGCTGCGGCAACGCGTACGCGACGATCGCGGGCTCGACGTCGCCTATGTGTACACGCGCAAAGCGCCGGAGGGTTGGCGCGGCCAGGTGGGGCGTCTCGACGCCGCGCGGCTCGCAAGCGACGGCTGGCCGGCATCCCTCGAACCGGACGTTTACGTGTGCGGCCCGACGAGCTTCGTCGAGGCGGTCGCGGACTTCCTGGTCGATGCCGGGCATGAACCGCGCCGCATCCGCACCGAACGATTTGGACCTACCGGAGGTTGATATGACCGACGCCTTCATCGACTCGAGCGACTACGTCGACGGCAATGCCATCGGCGGCGTGCTGCGCCAGGTCTTCGCGGTCGACGTCACGAACGCGCAGGGGCGCTGTGCCAACTGTGGCACCGTCAACGCGGTCGGCACGACCCACGTCTACACCCAGGCGGCCGGCATCGTCGCCCGCTGCGCGTCGTGCGGCGACGTCGTGATGCGGATCGTGAACGCGCCGGACCGCATGTTCCTTGATTTCGCTGGACTTTCGTTCCTGGAGATTCCGGTGCCGGACGGCCCTTGACATCAGACCGGCGACGCCGCCGGGACGCGATGTCCCGGCGGCGTCGATCGTGTGCCGCCGGGCCGATCACCCGGCGACATGTGCGCCCCCTGCACGATTGAGGTAGTGCGACGAGTCGGTGCGGACGCTACGCGGCGGTCTCCGGTTCGAGCCGCAGGCTGAGCGAGTTGATGCAGTAGCGCGCATTGAGCGGTGTGTAGCCCTCGCCGTCGAAGCGGTGGCCGAGGTGTGAGTCACAATTCGCGCACCGGACCTCGACGCGCACCATGCCGTGGGACCGGTCCTCGATGTACCGGATCGTCCCGGGGATCGCCTGGTCGAAGGACGGCCAGCCACAATGCGAGTCGAATTTGGTGACGCTATCGAATAGCTTTGCGCCGCATGCCCGGCAGTGATACGTCCCTTTTGTCGTCGTCTCGACGTACTCGCCGGAGAACGGCGCCTCCGTGCCGGACTGCCGGAGTACCCGGAACTCGGCCGGCGTCAGCCGCGCCTTCCACTCGTCCTCGGTCTGCGGCAGGGCATCGGTGGAGCGTACGTAATCCGTCATGCCCCAACCGTACGACGGGCATGCTCGCTCGACGATTACCGATCGCGAACGGCACGTCCGCCGAGCCACCGGCAGAACGGGGAGATTGTCCGGCCGGTGGCATAGAGTCCCGACATGGCCAAGGGGAGTGACGCCACCGAGGTGGACATAGCGGGCCGAGCCGTGCGGCTCACCAGCCCAGACAAGATCTACTTCGCGGATCGTGGCTTCACCAAGCGAGACGTCTTTGACTACTACCGCGCTGTCGGCGACGGGATCATGCGCGCGCTCGGCAACCGCCCGACCACCCTGCAGCGTTTCCCCGAGGGCCTCGATGGCGAGACGTTCTTTCAGAAGCGCATACCGACCAGAGGCGTTCCGCCCTGGGTGCAAACGGCCCGCATCACATTTCCGAGCGGACGCCCGGCGGACGAGTTGTGCCCGGCCGATCTCGCCCATGTCGCGTGGGCCGCGCAGCTCGGCACGATCGTCTTCCACCCGTGGCCGGTGCGTGCCAGCAACACCGACAACCCCGACGAGCTACGGATCGACCTCGATCCGCAACCCGGCACCGACTTCACCCATGCGGTGGCCGCGGCCGCCGCGGTGCGGGAGGTGTTGAGCGATCTCGGGTTTGTCGGGTTTCCGAAGACCTCGGGTGGCCGGGGCATCCACGTCTACGTGCGCATCCGTCCCGACTGGACGTTCATCCAGGCCCGCCGGGCGGTCATCGCGTTGGCCCGGGAAGTAGAGCGTCGCCGGCCCGACCTCGCCACCACGAGCTGGTGGAAGGAGGAGCGGGGTGAGAAGGTGTTCCTCGACTTCAACCAGATGTGCCGGGATCGCACGATCGCGTGCGCATACTCGTTGCGGGCCAACCGGCGTGCGACCGCGTCGACGCCGGTGACGTGGGACGAATTGCCGCAGGTCGAGCCGAACGACTTTGATCTCGCGACCGTGCCGCCCCGGATCGCGACGATCGGCGATCCGCACGCCGCAATCGACGACATCGCCCACGACCTGACGCCACTGCTCGAATGGGTCGAGCGCGACGAGCGGGCAGGTCTCGGCGACATGCCCTACCCGCCGGAGTATCCGAAGATGCCGGGCGAGCCGCTGAGAGTGCAGCCCAGCCGAAAGGCCAGCCCAGACAGCACGAAGCGCGTCTAACCGACGTGCTTGTCGGAGCAGCAACGAGACGGCGCCCGACGCGATAAGCGCGCGGACGATCGCTCGTAGCGCTGTCGGTCTCGGGCTCCCGGGGATGCGCACGGATCGGTGGGACCCGTGCACCACGACCGCAACGGATTACCGGATTTGGAACCATGGTTGGGTGCAACGCGTCGAAGCGGGTGTGGGGGCAACGGCGCAGAATCTCGTGGGCCCAGAGATCGGAGGACCGGCGTGAAAGGACACCTCGCGGCCGCGGCGGTCTTGGTGATGCTGTCGTCAATGGTCGGATGCGCGGCTTCGCCTGCGCCATCAACAGCTCCGGTACCGTCGACCAGTGTGTTCAAGGCGGTGAATAGCACGCCGGCTGCTCCTGACGTGGTCGACGTGGTGTGCTCGGATGCTGGCACCAGCGTCTC
>DASQPR010000293.1:0-7461 GCA_035643815.1 Micromonosporaceae bacterium
TTGTGGTCGTGTTTCGCGCCTGGGCGGGCGCGGCACGCGCTCGACGCTTCGAGTTAGCGAGATTTCATGTCTTCGACACCTGAGGTCAGCGTCGTGATTCCCACCTATTCACGGCCCGATCTGGTCGTCCGCGCGGTCCATAGCGCGCTCGCGCAGTCGATCCGCGACATCGAGGTCATCGTTGTCGTCGACGGGCCCGATGATGCGACCCGGCGCGAGCTCGCGACGATTGGCGATACCCGGCTGCGGGTGATCGGGCTCCCCCGGCAACTCGGCGCACCGAACGCCCGCAATGTGGGTGCCTGCGAGGCTCGCGCGCGCTGGACGGCGCTGCTGGATGACGACGATGAGTGGCTGCCGCACAAGCTGGAGGTCCAGCTAAGCCTCGCCCGTACGGCAACCGTGGCCACGCCGATCATCGCCAGTCGACTGCTCAACCGGACGCCGCGAGCGGAATTCGTGCTCCCGCGTCGCCTGCCCGCGTCGGGAGAGCCGCTAAGCGAATATCTCACCGTTCGTCGAGGACTGTTCCACGGTGACGGATTCATCCAGACGTCCACCATCATGGCGCCGACGGAGCTGCTGCGACGCGTGCCGTTCGCCGTCGGCCTGCGCCGCCTTCAAGAACTCGACTGGACCCTGCGAGCGGCGAGCCACGACGACGTTGACCTCATGTTCGCCGCGGAGCCGCTGGTCGTCTGGCACACCGACGAGAACCGCCCCCGGGTCAGCTTCGACCTGCCGTGGGAGCGGCAGTTGGAGTGGCTGCGGCGAAGCCGGTCGTTGTTCACGCCGCGGGCATACGCCGCTCTGACGATGAGCGTGATCAGCTCCATGGCGGCGCCAACACGCAACGTCCGTGTCTTCCGTACGCTGTTGCGCGAGGCGCGCCGGTACGGGCGGCCGAGTGCCATCGACTACGTGACGTTTCTTCAGGTGTGGCTGATGCCTCCGCACGTTCGGGCGACCCTGCGGGACCTCGTCCTGGCCCGGCGCCGCCGGTCGCACTCCGTCGGCGCTCCATCCGACATGCCGGTCGGTGCCGCCTGGTCGGCGGCTGGTGACACCGCTGTCGGATCCACAGCCATGCGAGCCGAGTTGCATGCGACCGTTGCGTCCGATCGCGTCCGCGCCGGTCAGTAGGGCTGAAGCGCAGTGTCCACGGGCGCGCACGTCGCCATCTGGCGCAGCACACTTCTGCCTGCGTCGGAAACGTTCATCCGCCGTCAGGCCGAAGCGTTGACTCGATGGCAGCCGAGCCTCGTCGGCGCGGTCAAGGTGAGCTCAGCAATAGCCGACGACTCGGATGTCATCGTGTTCCCGGATGGCCCGCCCGGCCGGCGCGCCTTTCATCGACTCCGGCTGACCGGTGGATCGTCGAGGTTGCGTGCCGTGCTGGCGGACATCCGACCGGCCGTCATCCACGCCCACTTCGGCGGCGACGGTTGGCTCATCAGTCGCGCGGCAGTACAACTCGGGATCCCGCTCGTCATCACGCTGCATGGGCGGGACGTGACGGTACAGCCGCGTGCGCGCGGCGTACGCGGCGCCCGCTATCGGCGCAATCTCCGTACGGCGTTCGCCCGGTCCGCGGTGATCCTCGCCGTCTCCGAATCCATTCGGGCACGGGCCATCGAGCTCGGTGCCGATCCGGTCAACGTGCTCGTACACCACACCGGCGTGCCGATCTTCGATGCACCAACGGCCGGGGCGAAGACGTGGGACATCGCGTACGTGGGCCGATTCGTCGAAAAGAAAGGGATTGACGACCTGATCGAAGCCGTCGCCCTGATCCCGTCGCTCCGACCGCGCATGGTGTTGATCGGCGATGGACCACTGTTGGCATCGGTCCGCGAGCGAGCCGAGCACCTCGGTGTGGACGCGTCGTTCCTCGGCGCTCGGGAGCCGTCGGTCGTCGCTTCGTGCGTGGCCGCGTCGAGAGTCTTCGTTGCACCATCGAAGACGGCCGCCAACGGCGACACCGAGGGATTGCCGACCACCATTCTGGAAGCGGCGAGCTTGGGTATCCCGACGATATCGACCGACCACAGCGGTATTCCAGAGGCGATCGTACACGGCCAAACCGGCATCCTCTGCGCAGAGGGCGCTCCGTCCTAAATCGCGGCCGGCATCCGTCGTCTCCTCACCGATGACGAACTCCGCATCCGCATGGGTCGGCAGGCGCGCCGCTATGTCGTGTCCCATTTCGATATCCGACGGCAGACGGGAATGCTAGAAGACATCTACGATTCGGTGGCCGGACGAACGCGAGTGGACCCGGCCCGGCGAACGCACGACAGTGAGCGATCGTGCGACGAAATACGAATGCGCGCCAGACACCGATGAAGGTCCTCTACATCGCCGGCTGGGGACGCAGCGGCACAACAATCCTGGACAACGTGCTGAGTGCGTACGACTCCGTCTTCAGCGTCGGCGAACTGTTCTATCTGTGGCCACGTGGATTCATCGAACGGCGACGGTGCGGATGCGGTGTCACGCTGGTGGAGTGCCCGCTCTGGGCTGACATCCTGGCCTGTGCCTATCGCGACTCGCCACCGGACGCGAGGCGGACGTACGACCTTCAGCGACGGTCGATCCGCGTACGAGACACGCGGCGGTTGGCGTACGGCCGACTCGACGCGGACGCGATCCGATACCGCGACGAGATCGCCCGGCTCTACCATGCGATCGCCGAGGTGACGGGTGCGAACGTCATTGTCGACTCCTCGAAGACCCCCGCCGGCGCAGCGGTACTAGCTCGCATCGACGGCATCGAACCGTACCTGTTACACGTGGTACGCGATCCACGGGCGACGGCACATTCGTGGAGCCGACGCGTGCTGCAACCGGACCTCCTGGTACCGCGCGACATGCCGCGACACAGCGCGGCGGCCAGCACGGCGACCTGGGTGGGTTGGAACATGCTGGTGGAGGACCTGGCCCGAAACGGGTACGGCGATCGGTCGCGCCGACTCCGTTACGAGGACTTCGCCGCGGATCCGCGCGGGACCGTCGCCGACCTCCTCGAGGTTCTGGGAGTGCCGCCGGCCGGCTCCCCGTTTACGGATCGACGCGAGCTACAACTCACGGCCAACCACACGGTCGGTGGGAATCCAGGCCGATTCCGTACCGGCTCGATCACCATCGCGCCTGACGACGCTTGGCGTGCCGAGCAAGCGCGACGAAGGCGGCTCGTCAGCACCGTGATTGCCGCACCGCTGCTGCGTCGTTATCGCTACCCGTTCTCTTCTCGCCTCCGCGTGTCAGGCGCGTTGAGGCCGGTTGCCACCGAGGCGGCCGGCTTCACAAGAGGCCGCGCCGGCGAAGACTGATCAGTCCGATCCAGCCGGGCGGTACGAGCAGCCAGACGGAAACGAGCCGCGACAGCAACGTCGCCGCAGTCGCGATCGGCAACGGCACTCCCGCCACGGTAAGACCGGCAATCAACGTTGCCTCGACCGCACCGGTGCCGCCGGGCGTCGGGAACAGCGACCCAGCCGCTGCGCTGGCCAGATACACCGTCGCGAGTGTCAGTAGAGACGCGTGGCCGCCGGCCGCCCGCACGCAGAACGCAAACGCGGCAACGTGTGTCACGGTCAGCATCGCGCCGGCGACGATGCCGATCGTGGCCGACAGCGGATGGGCCCGAGTGTGCGTGACCACCGACAGCACGCTCGTCGCGGCCTGGCGTACGAGCCGAGCCGCGCGTGCACTCAGCCGCACAGCGAGCCAGCCGGCGAGGAAAACCAGCAATCCGCCGGCCAGCCACAGGCTTAGCTGACGACGCCCGACGCCATGCAACTCACCCCACCCCGACACCACCCCGAAACCGCCGACCAGTGCCGCCGTGACCGCGAGTTGTACGGTTTGCGCGACGCCGACGCTGGCGAGCGCATCTGGAGTGGTAGCGCCCGACCGGGTGAGGTATCGCGTGGCAATAGCGGGTGTGCTCACCGCCGACGGGGTGACGACGCGGATCGCGCTGACCGCGAGTTGAGCCAACAGCGTCGGCGCGAGGCGCAATCGGAGCGGCGTGAAGCCCAGCAGGTTATAGGCCGCCGCCACGACCGAAACGGCGATCGACACGACCGCCAGAGCGACGTAGAACCATTGAATGTGCGCGAAGGTCGCGCGCAGATCGGTGTGCCGCAACTCGACGAACAGCACCGACGCCGTCGACAGCAGCACGAGTACGGCCAGGATTCGCATCGCGAGTCGGCCGTACCGCCGGCGCCGAGTGCCCGCGAGATCTGCGGTCAGCCGATCGGAACCGTCTTCATGGATGTCGTCGGTCGGCCGGCGCGGCGCCGCGGTCGCTTCGTGGGCCGTGTGGTGGAGCTCGGTCGGTGTGGGCGTCATCGGGGGAGGCACTCGTTGATCGTTGCCGCCGTCGCACCATGACGTCAGTCCGGATTTCCACCCATCGGCACCTGAGATTCACCGCTCCTGGCTCAGGGTCGACACCGCCAAAACCTACTTCCACTCTGTGCACCTTGAGTTGCTGCTAGAAGCAGCACCGAATGGCGTCAGGCGATCGACGACGTCGACGCGAATCCTCGAAGACCTGGCCGACCGCCCTGTGGCGCGATGTCGTTTGAAGCCGATCAGCAAGCTGCCCGGCCACCTCCGTCTTGGATCGAACTGGCGCATGGCGACCGGGTCACCGGGTCATCCCGACGTCAGCGCGTCCCGTGCCGGCGTGCCGTCCGAGGTGCGTACCGGTTCCGCGCGCCGAACCTGCTGCAGCGCTCCGATGAATGTCGCGATCCTGGTCAGGGCCAAGCGGTATTGCGGCCCGGGAGGCATGGTCCCCATGGGCTCAGCCTGGACACACGAACCGCGTTTGACCATCCGGAGAATCCCGGGATTTACCCTGAGTCTTACTCCGGGCCGGCGGGATCGGATCGGTCCGCGGAATCCCACCAGATCGCTACGTCGCTCGGTATGACGGCATCTGCCGGCAGCGGTTCGCTGGACAGTAACACCCGAGCCGCGCGATGACCGGGCCACGCGGATGCCACCTCAGCGAGCGCGATCGGGCCGGGGCCAAAGTTCACGACGCAAGCAAACCCCGGCTCGCGACGAAATCCCAGTACGGTCGGTGGTAGGTCGAGCCACGTCATCGCGCCGTCACCGAGCGCCGGATGTCGGCGGCGGATCCGCAGGGCCGCGCGGTAAAGCTCGAGCATGGAGTCGTGTTGACCGGTCTGTGCGGCGACGCTGAGAGGTTCCCACCCGCGCGGTTGCGGGAGCCAAGGCTCGGCCGTCGATCCCGCCGGACCGAACCCGTAGTCGCACCGGCCACCGGACCATGGGATCGGCACTCGACATCCATCTCGGCCGCGTTCGGTATGACCGGATCGCTCCCAGGTCGGGTCTCGGAGTGTCTCCTCGGGAAGGTCCTCGACCTCCGGCAACCCCAGCTCTTGGCCCTGGTAGACGTACGCGCTGCCGGGTAGGGCAAGAGTCAGCAGAGCGGCGGCCCGGGCGCGTCGAAGCCCGAGGTCGAAATCCGCGTCGTTCGACAACAGCTGGCTGAGCGATGGCTCCAGCGTGCGTGTCTGGGTGCGGGCGTAGCGCGAAACCTCGCGGGCGACGTCGTGGTTGGCCAGCACCCAGGTCGCCGGAGCGCCGACCGACTCGTGCTCCCGCAGCGTCTCGTCGATCGCCTCGCGCAGATCGGCCGCCGTCCAGGGTGACGTCAGGTAGTTGAAATTGAACGTCGTGTGGACCTCGTCGGGCCGTACGTATCGGACCAGTCGCGTGGGCTCGTCGACCCACGCCTCCGACACGAACACCCGGGGCGGCTGGTACGAATCGGCGATCTTGCGCCACGCGCGGTAAATGTCGTGGACGTCATCCCGATCCCAATGCGGATGCTCACGCCACGGCGGCCGGATCAGCCGGCCGTCTACCTCGAGCCGTGCCGCCGGCCACTGTCGGTCGCCGACATCGGGCAGCCCCGCTTGCTTGATGAGCGAATTTGCAACGTCAATCCGGAACCCGTCCACGCCCCGGTCGAACCAGAATCGCAGCGTACGTTCGAAGTCCGCCCGCACCTCCGGGTTCTCCCAGTTGAGGTCGGGTTGTTCGGGCGCGAACAGGTGCAGGTACCACTGCCCCGGCGTGCCATCGGCCGACGTGACCCGGCGCCACGCCGGACCACCGAACCGACTCTGCCAGTCGTTGGGCGGCTCGTCGCCGTGCTCGCCCCGACCGTCTCGGAAGACGTACCGATCGCGCACCGGCGAGCCCGGGCCGTCGGCCAGTGCTGCTCGGAACCACGGATGCTGATCGGACGAATGGTTCGGCACGATATCGAGCAGGACGCGGAGCCCGACGCTGTGCGCGTCGCGGATGAGCGCCTCCGCCTCGGCCAACGTGCCGAACACCGGTTCGATGTCGCGATAATCGGCCACGTCATAGCCGGCATCGGCCATCGGCGACGGATACCACGGATTGATCCAGATCGCGTCGACGCCGAGGTCGACCACGTACGGCAGCCTAGCGCGGATTCCCGCAATGTCGCCGACGCCGTCGCCGTTTCCGTCGGCGAAGCTGCGGATATAGATCTGGTAGATGACCGCGTTTCGCCACCACATGGCGCCCGACACTCCGTCGCCGCCGGACGATGCCGACGGCGACGGAACCCGTACGACCGTTGGTGCGTCGGGTCGTAGCGAGTCGGTCAACCCTTCACGCCGCCCGCGGTGAGCCCGCCGACGATTCGCCGCTGGAAGATGAGCACGACGATCACGAGTGGGATGGTGACCACAATGCCGGCGGCCATCGTCTGGGTGTACGGCACGATGTGCGGTCCGGCGGTGAAGTTCACGATCGCCACGGTCGACGGCGCCACCTTGTTGTTGCCGTTGGACAGCACGCTCGACAGCAGATATTCGTTCCACGACGCCAGGAACACCAGGATCGACGTCGTGAAGATGGCCGGTGCCGCGAGCGGCAGAATGACCAACCGGAACGCCTGCCCGGGCCGCGCTCCGTCGACCCGCGCAGCCTCCTCAAGATCCCACGGCATCTCGGAGAAAAAGCTGGTCAGGGTATAGACCGCCAGCGGTAGTGAGAAGGAGATCTCCGGCAGGATCAGCGCCTGGTACGTGCCGAGCCAGTGAAAGCCAGTGAACAACTGGAACAACGGCGTCAGAATGGCGACGCCGGGAAACATCGACGCGCCGAGGATGGCCGCGAGGACGAATCCCTTGCCGCGGAACACGAGGCGCGCCAGCGCGTACCCGGCGAACACGCCGACGAGCATCGCGATGGCCGTAACCACCGCGCCGATGAACAGGCTGTTGACCAGCGAGCGGCAGAACGTGTTGTTCGTCGTGTCGAACGCGTACCGGAAGTTGGACCACGTGATGTGTGAGAACCACGGCGTCGTATCGAACGTGTACGCCGGATCGCGGAACGACAACACGAGCATCCAGTAGAACGGGACCAGGC
>DASQPR010000294.1:0-2394 GCA_035643815.1 Micromonosporaceae bacterium
CTATCCCGACGGCGACAGCCATCGCCGGCCAACCGATGGCCTGCGCGAGCAGGTACGCCGACATGTGGAACAGGAACACCGGCATGGCGAACCGATTGGCGATCGAAAGAGCACGGCTCGCGACGGGACGAGCCAGCAGCCGGGACGCGGCCGGATGACCGAGCCGGATCAGTCCGACCTGGAGCATCGTCAACGCGACGATCGCGACCGTCGGCGGTGACATGTTCGACCACTTGTCGCCCGGTACGCCGACCATCGATCCCGGGTAGCCGATCGCGAGCAACGCGCAGAGCCCGGCCACGCCCGACGCCACCAGGGCCAAGCCAACCCGCCAGGACGCCCGCATCAACGCGTCGTGATGAAAACCGGCCTGGTGCGCGAGCCCCCACACGACGGCGAGATTGAGCCAGCCGATCCAGGGGACGCCGAAGCCGAGCCGTGCCACGTCGACAGCGATCGCGACGCCGGCGAGCAACGGCAGAGCCGCCCATCCGAGTCGACGATCAAGCCACCGAGCCGACGGCAGGAGCACGACCAGGACCAGATAGACCACGAGGAACCAGAGTGGGCTCAGCGCGAGCTTGACCGTACCCGTCGTCCAATCCACGCCACCCACCGTGACCATGACACCGGCCGCGATCGCCCACGCGCCCAGCAGCGGGGCGGTCGCGCGTAGCAAGCCGCCGACCCGCCGTGGTACGAAACCGGGCCGCCAGGACCGGTGGTGCAGGTAGCCGCCGACGTAGAAGAAGATCGGCATGACCTGCAGTACCCAGGTGCCCAGCCAGAGTCCCGGGACCGACTCGAGCGGACTCGTTGCATGCGGGCCCGTGTTCGTCCATGTCAGCCGGGTCGCGACGCAGTGCCACAGCACGACAACGAGCAGACTGCCGGCGCGCAGCGCGTCGAGATAGGCGTCGCGTGGACGTGCAAGGCCCGCCGCCGGCGCTGGCTGCGGCGCGGTGGATGCGTTAACGCGGCGCGCCGCGCTTGGTGCGACATCGACCGGCTGTGGCTGGACCGGCGCAACAGTCGCGGTCACGACACCACGTCCGACGCGGCGCTCGATCCGGCGACGACACCGGCGATGCTCGCCAGCGCATCGGTCCCGCTGACGAAGTAGCCGTCGTGACCGGCCGCGTCGCCGACGTGCAGCGGCAGTGCGCCGAAGCTCGCGGCCGTGGGATTCGTTCCGTGGCCGGCGCCGAGGATCCGGATCTCGGGCAGCCGCAGCGTCCAGTCGGTCGGATCGCTGCCGGCCCAGATTCGAGCGTTGGTGTGCAGATCGGCCGCTCGCGACACGTCCATCCCGGGGCTGCCGAGCGCCACGAGATCGGTGACCGCGGCCGGGAGCCGACCGGCGGCGTGACCGAGGACGACGGTGCCGTAGCTGTGGCCGATCGCGGTGATCGTGGCATGTGGACACTGGACGACGAGACCGTCGAGGAACCGTACGAGCGCGTCGGCGCCCGCCTCAGCCCACTCCGATCGGATCGCGGCCCGCCCGATGCCCTTGGGCGTGTCGTACCCGAGCCATGCGACGACGGCGGTGCCCGGGCCACTGGCCGCCCGCAGTTGACGTGCCTGCCACGCGGGCGCACGGCGTTGTACGCCACCGAGGCCATCGTCAAAGTCCGACAGCGTGGTGTCCGAACCGGGTACGAGCACGGCGATCCGCTTCGCCGACGCGAGGTCGCCGACCACCTCGATGATCCGACCGTCACCGGCCGGTTGGTAGGCCAGGATCTGCCGGGCCGCGTAGCGGGCACCGTCGTCGCGGGCGTTAGCGGCGTAGCGCAGCGCGATCGGCGCGCCGTCGAGGTTGCCGATCGCCGACGGAGCGTTCGCCGCCAGCGCCCACGCCTGCTCGCTCGACAGTCCGGCGAAGTAGGCCGCGACGCGGTCCGGGTTGGTGGTGGATAGACCGGCGACGGCCGGTACGGCGGGGGCGGCGGGCGCCGGGTCGGGGAGCCCGATGGCGAGTACGACTCCGACCACGAGTGCCGCGGCACCGCGGAGCATCCAGATCATCATGGGCGTCAAGCTAGGAAGACGGTTTCCTTCAACGCCTCACGCTGCGGAGCCATCTTCACGTCACTCCGCCGTACCGCTCGACCGTCTCGCGGTGATACCGGCGCGCTACTCGCCCGGCGTGACCAGGCCGCTCTCGTACGCGAACACGACCGCCTGTGCCCGGTCACGCAACGCCAACTTCGCGAGCACGCGGCTGACATGTGTCTTCACGGTCTGCTCGGCCAGCACGAGCTTGCCCGCGATTTCCTGATTGGACTGTCCGTGCGCGATGAGCCGCAGCACGTCGGTCTCGCGCGGTGTCAGCTCGCCGAGCGGACGCGGATCGCGCGTGAACTGCACGATGTTGTCGCGCACCACATG
>DASQPR010000295.1:0-2954 GCA_035643815.1 Micromonosporaceae bacterium
CGGTGCAACCCGTACGCAACACGAAGTGGGATCCGGTTGCAAGCGCGCACACAGCCCGTCCGCGCCCAACCCGTCGAGCAGACCCACGATCAGCGCCTCGTTCAGGCCGCAGACCAGCTGCGGATGCCGAACTGCGAGACCGTGGAACGGGCAGTTGCCGAGTGACAACTCGCCGTTGACGCCCCGACGCGGTTCGAAGCCGAGATCGGCCAGTGCGGCAAGCGCCGCCGAGACGTCGTCATCGGCCAGTCGCCCGGCCGGTGAGGCGTGACTGCGGTGGGCCGTGCCAATCTGCCGTCCGACGTCGGCGGCATGCCGTGCAGCGGCCGCCCTGGCGTCGCCCGGATCGTCGGCGACGGCATCGGTGAGGATTTCGCCCACGAGCTCGTACTGCCTGGGCGGCACGCTCATCGTCAGGGTGCCGTCGGTCGGTTCGTACACTTTCGGCGCTCGCCCGCGCCCACGAGGTTGGTCGGCCGGCGCTTCGTAGCGGGCGCGCAGCAAGCCGGCGTCAACGAGCTTGTCCAGGTGAAAGGCGCTCAGGTTGCGGGAAATGGCCACCGCCTCGGCGGCCTCTTCGCGGCTGACCGGATGGGCCTGGCGGCGTACGTGGTCGTAGAGCGCCCGCCGCACCGGGTCGACAAGTGCGGCGACAGCCTGCCAGCGGGTGCCTGCCACCGTTAGAGAATATCACCAACAATTGCTATTGATAATATCCGGCGTTCGAGGGAGGATCGGTAATTGCGATAGCAAGCGTTAATGAAAATGATCGGAGGCGCCGTGCAGACAGTGGCAGAGATCGGACGGGGTGCGGTGCCGGCTCCGGCCGTGAAGGCAGCGCCGCTTCGCGTCGTACCCGATAAGCCGGATCGCGATCTTGCGGCCGCGGAGCGCGCGGCCGCCGATTTCCTACAGGCCCTGGGCGTGGGCCTTTCCACCGAAAGTCTGCGCGACACGCCTCGTCGGATGGCCGAGGCCTATGCCGAGCTGCTCACACCGCGCGATTTCAACGTCACGACCTTCCCGAACGACGAGGGCTACGACGAGCTCGTGCTCGTCCGGGACATCCCGATCCGGTCGGTGTGCGAGCACCACCTGCTGCCCTTCGTCGGCGTCGCGCACGTCGGCTACCTGCCCGGCGATCGCATCCTCGGGCTGTCCAAGCTCGCGCGCGTCGTGGAGCTCTTCGCACACGGGCCGCAGGTGCAGGAGCGGCTGACGAAGCAGGTCGCCGAATGGCTGGATTCGCAGTTGCGGCCGCGCGGCGTCGGCGTGGTCGTCGAGGCCGAGCACCTGTGCATGACGTTGCGTGGTGTGCAGGCGGCCGGCGCACGAACGCTCACCTCGACTCTGCTCGGCGCACTGCGCGACAACACCGGGTCGCGTGCGGAGTTTCTCGATCTCACCGGCGTCGGTCGACGCTGACCATGACCCTTTCGGGAGCGCATCATGACTGAGCAATTCGTGATTGTCGGCGCCGGCCTTGCCGGTGCCAAGGCCGCCGAGACGTTGCGCGAGGAGGGCTTCGACGGCCGGATTGTGCTGGTCGGCGAGGAAGAGGTCCGGCCATACGAGCGGCCGCCGCTGTCCAAGGCCCATTTACTGGGTACGGCCGACCTCGACACCGCCTTCGTGCACGCGCCGGACTGGTACGCCGCCCACGACGTGCAGTTGAGGGCCGGGGTTGCCGTCGAGGCAATCGATCGACCAAACCGTGAAGTTGCGCTGGCCGACGGCGACCGTATCGCCTACGACCGGCTGTTGCTAGCGACCGGATCGTCGCCTCGCAAGCTCGACGTACCCGGTGCGGATCTCGGTGGTGTGCTCTACCTGCGCACGATGGCGGATAGCGAGAGTCTCGCGAAGCGGCTCGTCGACGGCGCGCACGTGGTCGTCATCGGTGGCGGCTGGATCGGGCTGGAGGTCGCGGCGGCGGCGCGCGCGCACGGCGCATCGGTCACCGTTGTCGAGATGACCGTGCTGCCGCTGCAGCGTGTGCTCGGCGCCGAGGTAGCGCGAGTGTTCATGGCCCTACACGAGGCACACGGTGTGACGTTCAAGTGCGGCATCGGCGTGCGTGAACTACGCGGCGAGGCGGATGTCCACTCGGTCGTACTCACCGACGGCACCGAGTTGCCGGCCGATGTGGTAGTCGCCGGCATCGGCATCGGGCCGAATGTTGAGCTGGCCGAGGCGGCGGGACTCGATGTCGCCAACGGCGTCGCGACCGACGCGGCCATGCGCACGACGGATCCATTCATCTTCGCGGCCGGCGACGTCGCGAACTCGCACAACCCGATCCTGGGCCACTCGATCCGTGTCGAGCACTGGGCCAACGCGCTCAACGGTGGTCCGGCCGCGGCGCGGTCGATGCTCGGCCAAACCGTTTCCTACGACCGGGTGCCGTACTTCTTCTCGGACCAGTACGACTTCGGTCTGGAGTATTCGGGTTACGTCGAGCCCGGCGGTTACGACCTGGTGGTGTTCCGCGGCTCGACCGAAATCGTCGACGGGAAGGCGCCGGAGTTCGTCGCGTTCTGGTTGTCCGGCGGTCGGGTGCTCGCCGGCATGAACGCCAACGTCTGGGACGCACAGGACGAAATCCAGCGGTTGGTGCGCGCGGGATACGCCGGTTCGGCCGTCGACCCGGCCGCGTTGGCCGACCCGGACCGGCCGCTGGCCGAGCTCGGCTAGCGGACGCCGACGGCGCGACCCGCTCGCGGGCGTACGGCGTTCCAGCGGATCGCGCCGACCATATCCCGGGTATGTTCCAACGCGTTGTAGTCGGTGCGAGCGGCTTCGGCCTTGAGGGCACGGTCCAGGTCATGCCCGCTGCGCGCGAGTACGGTGCTGAAGTCGCGGCGTACGGGCTCGCGCAGGTCGTAGCCGTAGGAGCGGTGCAGGCGAGCGAACAGCGGTTTATACAACCGGGCGCGCTCGTGGAGTCCCGATGA
>DASQPR010000296.1:0-2055 GCA_035643815.1 Micromonosporaceae bacterium
TGGCGCCGTTCTCGTTCGGGCTGGCATTGGCCGTGCTGCTATCGATGTTCGGCCACGACTTCACCGGCGAACGGCGAGCACGCGAAATCACCGCTGGCATGCGACCCGCGTAGCACCGGGTGGCGATGGCCACGGCGCCGATGAGAACAGCAATTCCGGCTCGACCGTTCCATGTCAGACCTCGATGGTGTCGTTACCTGTGACAGCCGGTGGATCTCGAGCCGCCGGACCGACACGACCAAAGGACCGACATGGCCGACAGCAGCGCCGCTCGCGAAATCGCGATCGCCTATTACGACGCGTGGACGAGCAAGAACATAGATCGCGCGATGTCCTACTTCGCCGACGATGTCGTATGTGACGCGCCGGCCGGTCGCATCGAGGGGGTCGCCGCCTACCGGGAGTTCCTAGGCCCGTTCACCGAGATCCTGCTCGATGCGAACCTCATCGCCGCGTACGGCGACGATACGACCGCGGTGCTCGTCTACAACACCAAGACCGTCCCCGTGCCGGACGCTCCGGGTGCCGAGTGCTTGACCGTGGCCGATGGAAAGATCGTCTACAACCGGTTCATCTTCGACCGCCTGCCGTTCGCCGAGGCTCGCCGGTCGAGCACCGACGCCTAAGCGGAGCGACCCTCTCCTACTACGAGAACGGCGTGTGAGGGCGCTCCAGCAACACGCCATCGAGGTAGATGTCGACCTTCTCGTTGTAGAACGCGATCAGCCCGGCGATCGGCAGCAGTTGCCGGGTCGGGAAGTCGTACGTCCAGGCGATGTCCGGGTACGTCTGACCCTTCACCTCGGCCGTCCAGTAGCCGGTCGTCCGGCCCTTGTACGGGCAAGCCGTCTCGGTCGTGGTCGCCCGGAGATGGTTGAAGTTCACGGTGGTCCGGTCGAGGTAGTAGCGGGTCGGCAGCCCGGTTTCGAAGACCATGATGGGCGACGATGACTCGGCCAGCACGACGCCGTCGAGTTCGAGGTGGACGAGACGATTCGAGCGCAGTGCATCGACCCGCGAGTACGGGCTGCGCGGGTGTACGAAGACCTCTTCGTCCTCCTCGTACCACGCATCGAGGGCCGGCCAGTCGAAGCGGACGAAGCCGTCGAGCCCTTCGAGCGCATCCTGACCGAAGAGCCACGCGGAGCCCGGCCGATCGATGTCTCCCGCCCGCAGACCGTGCCGCCGGGCGGTGCCACGACGCAGGTGCTGCGGTTCGTCCTCATCGATGATGAAGCGCCGATCGATGTCCGCGTACGGGATGTAGTACTGCGGGAAATGCGGGTGTTCCCAGACGTACACGGCTCGCGTGGTGTCGAAGACCACCGCGTTGCCGAGCATGCCGCGGATCCGTCGCGGTGCGGGTTCGATGTGGTCAGTGGCGACGATGCTCGCCGGATAGTCACGCATGGTGCCTCCTTCGGGCCTAGTCGTGATGTGGCACGACGGTGACCACGGCCAGCCACCAACCTACGTCGTAGCCGCCCGATCGTCCGGGGAACTCCCGCCGTCAGCCCGCCGGCTTATGTATCGCGAAGAGCACATAGCCGTACGTCAGTCCGAACGCGTCCGGGTGCGCGGCGAGCCAGGCGTCGGCGACATCAGCCGGGAACTCGAGTCGTAGCACCGCCTCGAAGTCGGCGCGCGTCTCAAACGCCCAGCGGCTCATCACCTCGACCCGCTCCGCGCCGCGTTCGGCCCACCAGGCATCGGTGGTCTCGGCCTGACCTTGTGGCGCCGCCCACGGCGACGAGGCAAGAAGATCGGCAAAATCACCGGCTCGCTGATCGTTGTCGACGACGACGAGACTCCCGCCCGGTCGCAGGACCCGTAGCACCTCGGCCAGACCGGCATCGACGCCGGGCGGGAAGAAGTAGGCGAAGCGTGCGTGTACGACGTTGACCGTGGCGTCGTCGAGCGGGATGTGCTCGGCCGATCCGGCAAGCACGCGTGCGCGGACATCCCGCGCGGTCGCCAACGGCACGAGGCGCGCATCCGGTTCGACGCCGATGACTCCGGCGTCGTCGTCGGCGTAGCGAGGCAGCCAGAACCCGC
>DASQPR010000297.1:0-2057 GCA_035643815.1 Micromonosporaceae bacterium
GCCCCAGCCCTGGCTCTTGTTGCCCACCCGGACAACCTCGCCGTTGCGAATGTGCCACAGCACACCCATGCCGTCGCGGATCGACGTTGTCCGCAATCCGACGGCCTCGACCGTGCCGCTGGCCTCGCCGAGATCCACGATGTCGCCAACGCCGTACTGATCCTCCAGCAGCATGAACAGTCCGGCGATCATGTCTTTGACCAGCGTCTGAGCACCGAATCCGATGGCCAGGCCGGCGATTCCGGCGCTCGCCAGCAGCGGGGCGAGTTGGATGCCGAGCTCGCCGAGGATCATCAGGAATGCGACCGAGAAGATCGCCGCGGTGCCGAAGCTCGTCAGCACCGACCCGATCGCCTCCGCACGCTGCTGACGCCGCTCGCGGAAGGTCGCATCGGCGAGTCGCAATCGCAGCGGCTTCAGCGACGACGGTGACTCGCCTTGTGCGGTGCGCGCCACGAGGCGGCGGATCGTCCGCTGGATCAGCCAGCGCAGGATCAGCGCGATCACGATGATCAGCAGGATCCGGAGCGGCTTGATCAGTAGGTAGTAGCTGCTGGAGGCGAGAAAGTTATTGTGCGTGTGGTCGAAGATGAACCGGCATAGATCACTGTCCCGCAGGCACGACGGCGATGGTGACGGGGTCGGGGCGGCGCCCGACGCCGGCACGGTACCCGGCAGAACCGTGGTCGTCACCGTCGTGATCGGCGCTGGGCTGGAGGGAACGAGGTACACCGGTTACATCCCGCTTTCGTCCGGCCGGTGATCGCAGTCACATACCACAGTCGAGCCGCGGATGATCGTGGAGCCACCGAATAGTACGTGCATTTGCGCCCCCTATCGGGGACGATTGGCGCACGGATACTGCCGTGCGCGACCGAGAAGGCGCAAACCTGGCGGAAGGCGACTCGCGATGCCTGACATACGACCCGCGGTGAGCTCCACGTCCCTGGTGCTCAACCAGACGTACGAGCCGCTGTGTGTCGTGTCAGTGCGACGAGCAACCATCCTTGTGTTATCCGCCAAAGCGGTCTGTGTCGTGGACGGCGACGGCATCCTGCACAGTGCCCGCACGGCCCTGCCCGTCCCGAGTGTGGTCCGGCTGACCCACTACGTCCGGGTACCGTACCGTGCCCACGTCGGGCTCTCGCGGCGCGCGGTGTTCGCACGTGACGGAGGTCGCTGTGCTTACTGCAGCGGGCCGGCCGAGACGATCGACCATGTGATGCCGCGGAGCCGGGGCGGCCAGCACGATTGGGACAACGTCGTCGCCGCGTGCGCGCGCTGCAACCACAGCAAGGGCGACCGGCTCATCACCGAGCTCGGCTGGCGGCTGCACCGCCAACCGGCGCCGCCGCGCGGACAGGCTTGGCGTGTGCTGGGTCACCGAACGCCGGACCCGCGTTGGTCGGATTGGCTCGATCTGCCCGCTGCCGCGTAGCCGGCGAAGACGCGCGCGTTAACCGCGTAGGGTCATCGACGCGTAGACGACGATGTTGTCGGCGTAGCCGACCGATCCGCCGAGGTAGTTGCCGCCGCACGTGATGAGTCGCAGGCCGGGCCGGCTCATGTCGCCGTACACGCGACCGCCCGGGAACTTTCCTTTCGGGTAGTACTCGACCGAGTAGATCGTGAACAGGGCCACGTGATGGTTGGCCAGGTCGAAATGCACTTTCTCGCCCGGCTTGAGTTGCCCGAGACGGTAGAACACCGACTTTCCGCTCGGCCCGTCGACGTGGCCGACGATCACCGCCGGTCCGAGTTGGCCGGGTGCGGGTCCGCCGGAGTACCAGCCGACGAGGTTGTTGTTCGACAGTGGCGGCACGCCGATCGCGCCGTCGGGCGCGAGGCCGACCTCGGCCACGGGAGCGGACACGTTGATCGCAGGAATGCTGATTTTGGTCGGAGTCGACCGAGCGATCGGTTTCGCGTCGACACCTCCCGGCTCGGAATGTGCGAGGCCAAGCCCGGGCAGCGACGGTACGCCAGCGAGGGCGCCGAGGCCCGCACCGGCCGCGAACAAGCCGGCGAAGATCAGCACCATGGCAATCAGGCCGTGC